>NZ_JBEZKA010000018.1:0-183427 GCF_040651435.1 Streptomyces sp. NPDC048479 | reverse complement strand
CACCCCTACTACGCCGCGGAGCGCGGCCTGGTCGACGACGTCATCGACCCGTCCGAGACGCGCGAGGTGCTGATCGCATCCCTCGCCATGCTCCGTACCAAGCACGCCGACCTGCCGTCGCGCAAGCACGGCAACCCCCCGCAGTAACCCTGCGAAGAGTCTGGAGCCCGAACAGCCATGAGTACTCCTGCAGAGGCCTCTGCGTCCTCCTCCCTGCTGCGCGTGGAGAAGGGTCATGCCGACCCCGAGGAGCTGGCCGCGATCACCGCGGTGCTGCTCGCCCGCGCGGCGGCCCAGCCCGACGCTGTCCCGACCCACCGTGGCCGCTCCGCGGCCGGCTGGCGCCGTCTGGAGCGCCAGTCCGGCTTCCGCACGGCCCACAGCTGGCAGGGCTGACCCAGCCGCCCGCCGCGTACGAAGACCCCAGCGCCCTGTGCGGGTGCTGGGGCCTTTTTTGTTCCCCCACCCCGCTCCCGTCCTCAATCGCCGGACGGGCGGGAAACCCAGCCTCGCCGGCGTTTGAGGCGCGGGGTCTGGGGCGGAGCCGCAGGTAGGGGGACAAACCCGCCCCAGGCCCCCCGCACACGCGGGAAGCCCCCGCAACTCCCATAGGAGCGCGGGGGCTTCCGCAGAGACAGGCGACCGCGGTACCGGCTACCGCAGGCGGGCCATCAGGGCGTGCTCGACCAGGGTGATGAGCGCGCTCTTGGCGTCCGCGCGGTGGCGCGCGTCCGTCGTGATGATCGGGGTGTCCGGGCCGATCTGCAGCGCCTCACGGACCTCTTCGGGGTTGTACGGCTGGTGTCCGTCGAAGCCGTTGAGGGCGATGACGAACGGCAGGCCGCTGTTCTCGAAGTAGTCGACGGCGGGGAAGCAGTCGGCGAGGCGGCGGGTGTCGACCAGCACGACGGCGCCGATGGCGCCGCGGACCAGGTCGTCCCACATGAACCAGAAGCGGTCCTGGCCGGGCGTGCCGAACAGGTACAGGATCAGGTCCTGGTCCAGGGTGATACGGCCGAAGTCCATGGCCACCGTGGTGGTGGTCTTGTCCCCGGTGTGGGTCAGGTCGTCGATGCCCGCGGACGCAGACGTCATCACGGCCTCGGTACGCAGCGGGTTGATCTCCGAGACGGCGCCGACGAACGTGGTCTTGCCCACGCCGAAGCCGCCCGCCACCACGATCTTCGCGCTGGTGGTTGAGCGGGCTGCACCGCCGCTAGAGCTTGCGAAGTCCACTGAGCACCCTTTCGAGCAGTGTCACGGCTGGCTGGCCGCCGGCGGACTCGTCGCCGCCGGGCTGGTGAATGGCGACAAGTCCGGCCTCCGCCAGGTCGGCGACGAGGATCCGGGCAACGCCGAGGGGGATGGTGAGAAGTGCCGAGATCTCGGCGACCGACTTGATCTCGAAGCACAGCCGGCAGATCCGCTGGTGCTCGGGCAACTGCCCTTGCAGCCGGGCGGGATCGGCCGTGGTGCTGACCAGTGCCTCGATGGCGAGCTGGTAGCGCGGCCGGGTACGGCCGCCGGTCATGGCGTACGGGCGCACCAAGGGGTTGTGCGCCGCGGGAGCGGGCTCCGGCGCCCGTCGCGGCTGCACCGGCTGGATGCGCGGCTGCGGCTGGTCGTACGACGGGTCGTACGGCTGCTGCGGCTGCTGGTAAGGCTGTTGGGTGCCCTGTCTGCTTGGCGTGGAGGGGAAGTTGAAGCGGTTCTGAGAGTGATCACCCGGCGTCTGGTGAGCACCGTCATACGGGCGTCCGCCTGGGGGTGTTGCCACGTTTCCTCCTCCGACTGCCGGTCGCCGGTCCATGTCCCTGTGGAGCCGCGCCACCGCACACTACGGTGCGGTGGCGTGAAACGCACTGTCTGCCTGTTAGTTGAGAAGACTGCCCTGGAGCTCTGCACGCAGGTCCGGGGTGAGCACACTGCCCGCCCGGTCCACGAGCAGAGCCATCTCGTAACCCACCAGGCCGATGTCGGCCTCGGGGTGTGCGAGTACGGCCAGCGAGGAACCGTCGGAGACGGACATCAGGAAGAGGAAGCCTCGATCCATCTCCACCACTGTCTGGTTGACCGCGCCGCCTTCGAAGATCCGGGACGCTCCCGCGGTCAGCGAGGTCAGCCCGGAGGCTACGGCCGCCAGCTGATCGGCGCGGTCACGCGGGAAACCTTCGGACATCGCCAGCAGGAGTCCGTCGGCGGAGACCACCACGGTGTGGGACACCCCAGGGGTGTTGTCCACGAAGTTGGTGATCAACCAGTTCAGATTCTGCGCCGCCTGGCTCATCGGGCTCACACTAACGCTCCTGGTTGTAGGTACTACTGCCCGGGCCGAAGCCCGATCCGTTCGTGTCCGTCCCCGCGTTGCGTCCTTGCTGGACACCGCGCCGCAGGTTGCTCAACCTGCCACGCACGTCCTCAGGGGCGCGGGAGACCTGAGGTCCGCCCTGCGGGGTCTGCTCAGCCGTGCCCTCGACGAGGTTCGCCTTGGGCACCCGCCGCGGAAGACCGGAGGAGGTGACCCCGCCCGCCTTCGGCTCGCGGAGCTTCTCCGCCCGCTGCCAGCGCTCGTCGTTGGTCGAGCGCCAGTCCTCGGAGCCGGCACCGTTGCTGCTGCTGCCGTCCGCCTTGGCCTGAGCGCCCTGCGGTGCTTGTTGGGTCTGCTCGGCCGGCTGCTGCCACTGCTGCTGGGGCTGCGACTGCTGAATGCTGCCGCGCCGCGGCAGACCGGCGTTGGTCGTTGCGTGGCTGCTGCTCGGAGCGGGTCCCGGACGGTCGAAGCCTACGCGCTCGGAGACGTTCGTGGGGCCGCTGGGTGCAGATTCCGGTTCGCGCCGGTAATCCGGCTCGAACCCACCCTGGTACGTACCTGGATTCGACCAGTCTCCCTGGTGGGACTGGGTGTCGAACTGGCCGTCGTACTGAGACTCCTGGGGCTGCGGAGCCTGGTAATTAGCTTCCGCATATGCCGACTCGTGGTGCTCCTGGGGCTCCGGGTAACCGCCGGACTGCTGGTAGCTGTCGTACGCCTGCGGCTGCTCCTGGGCGTACTCCTGCGAGTAGTCCTGGCCGTACTCGGAGGCGTACTGCTGCTGCCCCTGCGAGTAGTCCACCTCGTCGCGGTAGAGCGGGTGCTCGCCGCCCTGTGCCTGCGCCTCCAGCGCGGCACGGCGCTCCTCACGTATCAGCGAGCGGCCCACCGGGTCGAGCTGCGGAGAGGCGTCCGAGGGATCGTCGTACCGGGAGTCGTCGAAGCCGAGTTCCGCGGCGGTGCGCATCGGCGCGGCCTGGACCGGGGCGGGCGCGAACGACTGCGGCGGCTCCGGAATGATCTGGGAGACCGTGAAGTCGTCCTCGGGCAGCGCCTCGCCACCGCCACCGTGGGTGATGGCGTCGGGAAGCATGACCAGCGAGGTGGTGCCGGCCTGCTCGCCCGAGGGGCGCAGCTGGACCCGGATGCCGTGCCGGTCGGCGAGGCGGCCGACCACGAACAGGCCCATGCGCTGCGAGACAGCGGCGTCCACCGTCGGCGGGTTGGCCAGCTTGTGGTTGATGTCGGCGAAGTCCTCGGCGGTCAGGCCGATGCCCTTGTCGTGGATCTCGACCATGACGCGACCGTCGGGCAGCCGGGTGGCTGTGACGCGGACCTTGGTCTGCGGCGAGGAGAACGTCGTGGCGTTCTCCAGCAGCTCGGCCAGCAGGTGCACAAGGTCGGTCACGGCCTGGCCGTGGATGTCCGTCTCCGGGACGCCCGTCATCTCGATGCGCTCGTAGGACTCCACCTCCGAGGAGGCGGCGCGGAGCACGTCGACCAGCGGGACCGGCTGGTTCCAGCGGCGCCCCGGCTCCTCGCCGGCGAGGACCAGGAGGTTCTCGCCGTTGCGGCGCATACGGGTCGCCAGGTGGTCCAGCTTGAAGAGGTTCTCCAGCTGGTCCGGGTCGGCCTCGTTGTTCTCCAGGTCGGTGATCAGGGTCAGCTGGCCCTCGATCAGCGACTGGTTACGGCGAGAGAGGTTGGTGAAGATCGCGTTGACGTTGCCACGGAGCATGGCCTGCTCGGCGGCGAGCCGGACGGCCTCGCGGTGGACCTGGTCGAAGGCCCGGGCGACTTCGCCGATCTCGTCCAGGGTGTCGATCGGGATCGGCTGCACACGGGTGTCGACGCGTCCCGGCTCTGTACGCGAGAGCTGGTCGACCAGCATCGGCAGACGCTGCTCGGCGATGCCGAACGCGGCGGTACGCAGCTGGCGCATCGAGCGGCTCATCTGGCGGGCCATGAGACCGGCCAGGATGAAGGCGGTGAGCAGGGCGATCACGACGATGGCGCCGTTGACGATGGCGTCCTGCTTGGCGTCGTCGGAGATCTGGGCGGCCTCGGTCACGGCCTTGTCGACGAGGTTGTTCTCGATCTCGGTGTAGCCGTCGAACTTGGCGGTGGACGCGCCCATCCAGGTCGTGGGTGTGACGTCGATCTTCTTCAGCTGCTTGGGGCTCAGCCCCTGGCCGATCTTGCCGGCCATGCCGGGCAGAACGTTGCCCTTCGCGTCCCGCGGTGGGTTGAGACCAGCGGCCTTCAGCTGCTTCTCGCCCGCGACGGCCTTGCCCGCCATGATCTGCTGCAGGTTGTCGGTGTCTTCCTGCGTACCGCCGGAGACGTACTCACCGAGCGCGATCTGCTCAAGGTAGTTGTACGAGTTGAACGCGATGGTCTGCTTGGCGCGGGTCGTGTCGTCCCCGCTGGGACGGATCAGCAGGTGCAGGCCGATGGAGCGCTGCAGCGACGCGGCGGCCTTGGCCAGCTGGATCGCGTAGACCGTACGGCCGTAGCTGGTGATGTTGCCGGTGCCGAGGCCGAGCTCGTTGGAGAACTCCATCAGCGAGTGCTGGACCTTGACGTAGCCCTCTTCGGTGCCGACCGCTGACTTGGCCTCGATGCCCTCGATGTACGCGGTCTTGCGCAGGTCGGCGAGGCTGGGCTCCTCGGCCCGGAAGAGACTCAGACGGCGCTCCAGGCCCTGCTTCTCGGGCAGGTCCTGGACGGCCAGGTCGAACTTCTGCTTCGCGTCGTCCGTGGTCGCGTACGCCTTGGTGACGGTCGGATCCTTGCGGGCACCGGCGAGCAGATACGGCGCCGTGAGGTCACGCTCGTTGAGCAGTGCCTGGCCGTACTCCGAGGCGGCGCGCACGATCAGCGCCGTCTTCTCGGCGTCCTGCGCCTCGTTCCAGGTGTTGATGGAGGACTTGACCTGGAAGCCGCCCATCACCAGCCCGACGAGCACGGGGATGAGGAGGATCGCGTTCAGGCGGGTGGGCACTCGCCAGTTGCGCGGGGACAGCCGGCTTGAGCTGCCGGCCGGGGCCGGCGGACCGGGCTCAATCGCAGGCGACGCCGCTGCGCGCTGCGGCGGGGTGAAGTTGCCCCGCGCCTGCTGCTCTGCGGAGCTCGTCATGCTTCGCCTCACTCGACCAACAACCTCTCGGCGTCGGCACCTACGCTGTGCCGTGTGTTTCGTTCAGAGCTCTACTACTGGGGAGTTCGCCGAATTCCAGCACGGGGAAGGGGTCCGTTCCAAACAGTTGGAATCAGCCATTCCGAGTGGCGTACGCCTCAGATAAAACGGGCATAAATGCCAAGCCGCATCAAAAGGCGGGGTCAATATGAGCGCAGCGGTACCAGCCGTATGCGGCGGGTGTCCGAGGCGCGTTAATTCTCTCTCGAAATGTTATGAACACGAAGGCGGGCCGTGTCAAAGGACACAGCCCACCCCCATACAACTACGACAACTGCCGTATCTCGCAGTCTACTTGAGCCGGGCCATCAGGGCGTGCTCGACCAGGGTGATGAGCGCGCTCTTGGCGTCCGCGCGGTGGCGCGCGTCCGTCGTGATGATCGGGGTGTCCGGGCCGATCTGCAGGGCTTCGCGTACTTCCTCGGGGTTGTAGGGCTGATATCCCTCGAAGCCGTTGAGGGCGACGACGAACGGCAGGCCGCTGTTCTCGAAGTAGTCGACCGCCGGGAAGCAGTCGGCGAGGCGGCGGGTGTCGACCAGCACGACGGCGCCGATGGCGCCGCGGACCAGGTCGTCCCACATGAACCAGAAGCGGTCCTGGCCGGGCGTGCCGAACAGGTACAGGATCAGGTCCTGGTCCAGGGTGATACGGCCGAAGTCCATGGCCACCGTGGTGGTGGTCTTGTCCCCGGTGTGGGTGAGGTCGTCGATGCCCGCGGACGCAGACGTCATCACGGCCTCGGTACGCAGCGGGTTGATCTCCGAGACGGCGCCGACGAACGTGGTCTTGCCCACGCCGAAGCCGCCCGCCACCACGATCTTCGCGCTGGTGGTTGAGCGGGCTGCACCGCCGCTAGAGCTTGCGAAGTCCACTGAGCACCCTTTCGAGCAGTGTCACGTCCGGCGTGCCGCCGGCCTCTCCGTTGCCCGGCTGATGGATCGCCACCATGCCCGCCTCCGCCAGGTCGGCCACGAGGATCCGCGCGACCCCGAGCGGCATCGACAGCAGCGCCGACACCTCTGCCACCGACTTGACCTCACGGCACAGGTGACAGATCCGCTGGTGCTCGGGGAGCAGTGTCCCGAGGTGCGCCGGGTCGGCCGTGGTGCTGACCAGTGCCTCTATAGCGAGCTGGTAGCGCGGCCGGGTCCGGCCGCCGGTCATGGCGTACGGACGGACCAGCGGCTGATCGCCTTCAAATCCGTACGACGCGTCGACTGAGGCGCCGTACGGATCGTGAGAGGCGGGTGGCGGGGTCATGAATCCTCCGGGCGTGACAGCAAGTGGTCTGCGTGCCGTCTGACTGGGCCGGTGGGGGGCCTTGGCGACCTGACAGTGGCTGTGCGGTTGCGCGTACCTGAATTACCTGTGGGGGGAGGCGGTTCAGTGCAAAAGGCTTCCCTGAAGCTCGGCGCGCAGGTCCGGAGTGAGGACACTGCCGGCCCGGTCCACCAGAAGTGCCATCTCGTAGCCGACGAGGCCGATGTCGCAGTCGGGGTGCGCGAGTACGGCCAGCGAGGAACCGTCCGAGACGGACATGAGGAAGAGGAAACCGCGCTCCATCTCGACGACGGTCTGGCTGACCGGACCGCCTTCGAAGATCCGGGACGCCCCCGCGGTCAGCGAGGTGAGTCCGGACGCCACGGCCGCCAGCTGGTCGGCGCGGTCGCGGGGGAAACCTTCGGACATTGCCAGCAGAAGACCGTCGGCGGAGACCACCACCGTGTGAGACACCCCAGGGGTGTTGTCCACGAAGTTGGTGATCAACCAGTTCAGATTCTGCGCCGCCTGGCTCATCGGACTCAACTAACGCTCCTGCTGGTGAGTGGGGCCGAGGTCGAAGCTGCCGGTCGTCGAGCTGCTCTGCTGACGACCCTGCTGAATGCCCCGACGGAGATTGGTCAGCCGGCCGCGTACGTCATCGGGAGCACGCGAAACCTGCGGACCGGCCTGGTGGTTCTGCTCCTGCGCGGTGCCCGGCACAAGGTTGGCGCGCGGGACCCGGCGAGGCAGACCGGAGGTGGTGACGCCGCCCGCCGCGGGCTTCCTGACCCGCTCGGCCTGGCGTACCAACTCGTCATTGGGCGAGGTGCGCCAGGTGGCACCACTCGCGTTGGGCGCGTTGCCCGGGGTCACCGGGGTCGGCGCCGGGGTGCGCTGCGGCATCGGCGGAGCGGGACGCTCCGTCGGCTGCGGCGGGACGGCGGGAGCCTGCGGCTGCTCGGCCGGCTGACCGCTCTGCGGGCCGTGGAACCAGTTCGTCTCAAGGGTGTCGTACAGCGGCGTACGGCCGTCGCCGGGACCGGCCGGCGGCAGTGCCTCCGGCTGAGGCTGCGGCGGCAGTGCGTTGTGCGCCGGACGCGGCACTCCGTAGTCGGCGGTGTCCCGGCCACCGCGCCGACGCGGGTTGGGGGAGGGGGCCGGCGGCTGCGGGGCGCCTGTGTTCGGACGGGCGAACTGGCCCGAGGACGAGGAGTCCTGGGCGCCGAACACATCGGGACGTACGAACTGCCCGGTGGAATCGGCACCGGAACCTGCGCCCCGGTCACCGCCGTGCGGCGGCGGCCCGTTGAAGTCGGGCCGTGCGAACTCGGCCGTGGAGCCGGGACCGCGGGTGGACTCGTTGTCCTCGTGGCCGCGCGGCGCATCGGCGGACGGACGCTGCTGCGGGGCGGACGGCTGCTCGCTGCCCCAGCTGGTGGCCTGCGGGCGCTGCGGGCGCTGCGGCTCCTCCCGGCGGTGCGAGGAGCTGCCACCGGGCAGCTCGGCACGCGGACTGCCGGAGGGCGGCAGCTGACGGCCGCGGTCACCCGCGCCCGGAGCACCCTGCTGGAAGCCGTTCTGGCGTGCCTCGTTGCGCACCGGAGCGCTCGGGGCGCCCCGGCCCGTGCCCGAGCCGAAGGCGCCGGCGAGACCGCCGCCCTGACTCTGGCTCTGACCGCCCTGCTGACCCTGACCCTGTCCCTGGCGGGGCGGCAGCGCGGCACGCGGAGCCGCGCCCGCACCGACCTGGCCGCGCGGCGCACCGGCGCCGAACCGGCCGCCGGCCGGAGCACCGCCCAGTCCACCCGCGGGAGCACCGCCGAGACCGGGACGGCCGCCGCCGCCGTTCGCACCGGGACCGCCGCCCGGACGGCCGCCGGGCGCCGAGGGAGCGGCGCCCTGGCCGCCCGCACCGGGCATGTTCGGGACCTTCTTGCCGCCGTTGGCGACATCGACGGGCAGCATGACCAGCGCGGTCGTACCGCCGGAGTCGGAGGGACGCAGCTGGATACGGATGCCGTGTCGCAGGGACAGCCGGCCGACCACGAACAGACCCATCCGTCGCGACACCGAGACGTCCACGGTGGGCGGAGAGGCGAGCCGCTCGTTGATCGCCGCGAGGTCCTCGGGCGAGAGGCCGATACCGGTGTCGTGGATCTCGACGAGCACACGCCCGTCGGGCAGCGCGTGACCGGTGACGCGGACCTTGGTCTGCGGGGAGGAGAAGGAGGTCGCGTTCTCGAGCAGCTCGGCGAGGAGGTGCACAAGGTCGTTGACGACGCGTCCCGCGACCTCGGTCGTCGGGACCGAGGCGAGTTCGATGCGCTCGTACTGCTCCACCTCGGAGGCGGCGGCGCGGAGCACGTCGACCAGCGGAACCGGCCGGGTCCACCGGCGGCCCGGCTCCTCGCCCGCGAGGACGAGGAGGTTTTCGCCGTTCCGGCGCATACGGGTCGCGAGGTGGTCGAGCTTGAAGAGCGAGGACAGCTGGTCCGGGTCGGCCTCGCGGGACTCCAGCTCGGAGATGAGCGAGAGCTGACGCTGGATAAGACCCTGGCTGCGGCGCGAGAGGTTGGTGAACATCGCGTTGACGTTGCCTCGCAGCAGCGCCTGCTCAGCGGCGAGGCGGACCGCCTCGCGGTGCACGTCGTCGAAGGCCGCGGCCACCTGGCCGATCTCGTCCCTGGAGTGCACACCGACGGACTCCACCGAGGTGTCGACGTCCTGCGGGTCGGCCTCGGAGAGCTGCTTGACCAGCTCGGGCAGCCGGTCCTGGGCGACCTTGGTGGCGGTGTCCTGCAGCCTGCGCAGCGAGCGGATCATGGAGCGGGCCACGACAAAGGCGCCGACGAGCGAGACGCCGAGGACGACCAGGATCAGCGCACCGTTGATGATCGCGTCGCGCTGCGACTGCTGGCGCAGCTCGCGAGCCTTGGCCTCCATCTGGCCGAGCAGCGTGGCCTCGATGGTGCCCATCGCCCTGATGCGGACCGAGTAGTCGTCGGTCCAGTCCAGGTGGGAACGCTTGGGCTGGGTGGCCAGACCGCCCTTGGTGTCGAGCACGCGCTTGGCGTAGAGCTCGGACGCCTTGATTGTGGGGTTGCCGTTCTCCAGCGGGTCGGTCAGTTCATCGGCGTCGCCGCCGATGGACCCGTAGATCGCCCTGAAGGCCTTGATTTCCGTCTTGCCGTTCTCCAGGTTGGCCAGGCCGTAGAGCCGGTCGGTCTCGAGCAGGCCCGGGGCCTTCGCGTCAGCACCGCCCGGGAGAGCGGCAGCGATGACCGCACGCTGGATGGAGGCGAACTCCTTGGCGGAGGAGAAGGCCGCCAGGGCACGCGTCCTCTTGATCATCTCCGGGTTGCTGGTCGCCTGGGCCATGTCCTGGGAGAGGCTCAGCAGGGACTGGATCAGTCGGCTGTAGGCCTCGATGGTCTGGGAGTGCGGGGCGCCCGGGGTGTAGGCGGACTCGCGGATCTTGGTCAGCGCGTTGACCTGGACGGCGATCTCGTTCGCGTTGGCGCGGATGCTCTCCAGCGCCTGATCGTTGTCCGTGTTGGGGATGCCGCGGGTGGTCTCGAGGAAGGAGGTCCTGGCCCGGTCGGTCGCCGCTCGTGGTTCCGAGACCTTGAAGTCGGCGACGCTCGCGCCGTTGGCCAGCGGGCCCGCGGACAGGTCGCGCTCCGCCTGGAGCTTCTCCGCCAGCGCGGTCGCCTGCTTGGTCATGTCCGTCAGCAGCTGCATGTGCTCCAGCTGCTTCATATCTTCCATGGACTGATTGATACGGAGTCCGCCCAGCGTGGTCGCCGCGACGACCGGCAGGGTGAGCAGGGACACCAGACGCGTGCTGATGCGCCAGTTGCGCAGGGCTATTCGCGAACCGGTGTCCGTGGGTCCCTTGGATTTCAGCGGGGGCTTGGGCCCGTCGCCGCCCGGTGCGGCCGCACCGGGGCGCGCGGCACGGTCACCGCTGTCGCCGGGCGCTGCCGATCCCTGGTTTTGGGTGTGCTGGGGCGAGGAACCGCGGCCGGTCCCGCCACGCGGCTCCTGTTCCGCCGCAGCGCTGCCATCCCTCTTGAAACGTCCCTGCACTAGCGTCGCAACCTCTGGACCAGGCGTCCCTCCGCGTGAACGGCGAGACGGTGTCGGCGTCGTGGGGCGAAGAACGCGCCCCATGGTGGTCGTCAGTGACCGGCGCTGATCCCCCTTCCCCGCCGCCACTCGGCGCTGCGTTGCGCCCTTGCGCGCCGGCCTGAAACCCGCGGCGGTGCGTGGAATTCCAGCACAGAGCAGGATCTCCAACAAGGGCCGCGTACCGGGCTGTGACCTGGGTGACACGGTGTGAGCGTTGTGTCACAAGACGTAGAAAGAGGTTGCGGAGGAAATGGACTTTTCCCTACGAGTCACTCCGGGTGGAGGGTGTCCCAGTCGCCATGATCAGGAGCGGAATGATGGCTTCAGTGGGGCAATGTCCGTTTCCTTGAAAATGGTTGACCGTCTGGAATGACCGAATTGACCGTCAACTCGTGAGGAAACTCACACGTAGATCGCTGAGTCTTCCGGGCTTTCGCGGGGAATTGAATGTTTAGCCTGAGGCTTTACAGGGATGGGCAATCCGTCAACTGGCGCTCACCGAAGCGCCCGCACCCGGACAAGGTCTGAAACAACAGATGAAGACGACGATGATGTTCCGCAACATAGCCAACCCCCGGCGCACCACGCTGGCGCACCTCGAGGACGCCGACGAACTGCAGACGCCGGAGCAGCCGGAACACGCACTCGATCTTCCCACGCAGACGGCAAACCCGCGTCGTACGGTCCTGATGGACGCCCCCGCCCAGTAATACGCGAGGCGGTGCCCGCACCCGCGTTAGCCTGGAGCGTCAGACTCCAGCCAGCGCAATCAGCAGAGGGGCACCCGCATCCCGTGCGCATCGCCAGGTTCTCCATCGACGGCAATGTCGCCTTCGGCGCGGTCGAGGGCGAAGGCCCCGACGACCTCGTCCTCGACATCATCAAAGGCATCCCGTTCGCCGACTTCGAGCTCTCCGGTACGAAGGTCCCGCTGGCTCCGCAGTCGCGGGACCGGGTCCGGCTGCTGCCGCCCGTGCTCCCCAGCAAGGTCGTGGCCTTCGGCCGCAACTACGCGGAGCACGCGGCGGAGCTCGGCAACGAGGTGCCCGACGCGCCGTTCGCCTTCTTCAAGCCGTCCACCTCGGTGGTCGGACCCGGCGACCCGATCGCATACCCCTCCTTCTCCCAGGAACTGCACCACGAGGCCGAACTGGCCGTGGTCATCGGCCGGATGTGCCGCGAAGTCCCGCGCGAACGCGTCAAGGACGTGATCCTCGGCTACACCTGCGCCAATGACGTCACCGCGCGCGACGTCCAGAAGCGCGAGAAGCAGTGGGCCAGGGCCAAGGGCTTCGACAGCTCCTGCCCGCTCGGCCCCTGGGTGGAGACCGACCTCGACCCGAGCGACCTGGCCATCCAGTGCACGGTCAACGGAGAGCAGCGTCAGCTCGGCCGTACGAGCCAGATGATCCACTCCATCGAGGATCTGATCGTCAACATCTCCGAGGCGATGACGCTGCTCCCCGGCGACGTCGTCCTCACGGGCACCCCGGCCGGGGTCGGCCCCCTCAACGTCGGCGACGAGGTCGCCGTCACCATTCAAGGCATCGGCACTCTCACCAACAAGGTGATCAAGCGTGGCTAACGCGAACGTCCGCGTACGTTTCTGTCCCTCGCCGACCGGCAACCCGCATGTGGGTCTGGTCCGCACCGCCCTGTTCAACTGGGCGTTCGCCCGGCACAACGGCGGCACCATGGTCTTCCGCATCGAGGACACCGACGCGGCCCGCGACTCCGAGGAGTCGTACAACCAGCTGCTCGACTCGATGCGCTGGCTGGGCCTGGACTGGGACGAGGGCCCCGAGACCGGCGGCCCGCACGCGCCCTACCGCCAGTCGCAGCGGATGGACCTCTACAAGGACGTCGCCGAGAAGCTCCTGGCCGGGGGTTACGCGTACCACTGCTACTGCACCGCCCTTGAGCTGGAGGCCCGCCGCGACGCCGCCCGCGCGGCCGGCAAGCCCTCCGGTTACGACGGCAAGTGCCGCGACCTGACCGCCGAGCAGAAGGCGGCGTACGAGGCCGAGGGCCGCACCTCCATCGTCCGCTTCCGGATGCCCGACGAGCCGATCACCTTCACGGACCTGGTCCGCGGCGAGCTCACCTTCACTCCGGAGAACGTCCCGGACTACGGCATCGTCCGCGCCAACGGCGCCCCGCTGTACACGCTGGTCAACCCGGTCGACGATGCGCTGATGGAGATCACCCACGTGCTGCGCGGCGAGGACCTGCTGTCCTCCACCCCGCGGCAGGTCGCGCTCTACAAGGCGCTGACCGAGCTGGGCATCGCCAAGGAGATCCCGGTCTTCGGCCATCTGCCGTACGTGATGGGCGAGGGCAACAAGAAGCTCTCCAAGCGCGACCCGCAGGCGTCCCTGAACCTGTACCGCGAGCGCGGCTTCCTCCCCGAGGGCCTGATCAACTACCTCTCGCTGCTCGGCTGGTCCTACTCCGCCGACCAGGACATCTTCTCGGTCGCCGAGCTGGTCGAGAAGTTCGACATCGCGGACGTCAACGCCAACCCGGCCCGCTTCGACCTGAAGAAGGCGGAGGCGATCAACGCCGACCACATCCGCCGGCTCGATGTGAAGGCCTTCACCGAGGCGTGCCGCCCCTGGCTGCAGGCCCCGCACGCCAACTGGGCGCCGGAGCAGTTCGACGAGGCGGCCTGGGAGGCGATCGCCCCGTACGCCCAGACCCGGGTCACCGTCCTCTCGGACATCACGGCCAACGTCGACTTCCTCTTCCGGGACGCGCCGGTCGAGGACGAGGCGTCCTGGACGAAGGCGATGAAGGAGGGCTCCGACGCCCTGCTCCGTACCGCCCGCGAGAAGCTGGAGTCCGCGGACTGGTCCAGCGCGGAGTCCCTGAAGAACGCGGTCCTGGCGGCCGGCGAGGAGCACGGCCTGAAGCTCGGCAAGGCCCAGGCCCCGGTCCGCGTCGCGGTCACCGGCCGCACGGTGGGCCTGCCGCTCTTCGAGTCCCTGGAGATCCTGGGCAAGGAGAAGACCCTGTCCCGCATCGACGCGGCGCTGGCGAAGCTCACGGCCTAAGCTCGCGGCATGCCGATCCGCGCGGTTATCTGGGACATCGATGACACGATCTTCGACTACGCCAGCGCCGACCGCGTCGGCATGCAAAGGCATCTGAACGCCGAGGGTCTGCCCGACGGATACGACTCCCTCGGGCAGGCCCTCGATGCGTGGCGCGAGCTCACCCAGCTGCACTGGACCCGGTTCGCCGGCGGCGAGACCGACTTCCAGGGGCAGCGCCGCGACCGCGTCCGGTCCTTTCTCCGTAGGGAGCTGAGCGACGCGGACGCGGACGCCTGGTTCGAACGGCACGTCGCCCACTTCGAGGCCGCCTGGTCCCTCTTCCCCGACACCGTGCCCGTCCTGGACGTGCTGGCGGACGAGTACCGCCACGCCGTCCTGTCGAACGCCAGCATTCACAACCAGGACCGCAAGCTGCGCGCCCTCGGCGTACGGGACCGGTTCGAAGCCGTCGTGTGCGCCGTCGAACTCGGGGTCTCCAAGCCCGACGCCGGCGCCTTCCACGCCGCCTGTGACGCCATCGACCTCACGCCGCAGGAGGTGGTGTATGTGGGGGATCATCCCGATATTGACGCTCGCGGCGCCGTCGCCGCGGGGCTCACCGGTATCTGGCTCGATCGCACCGGCCTCGGTGGGCACCCTGAGCTCACTCGTATCACCGGCCTCGACCAGCTTCCTGGCCTGCTGCGGGGCGATACCCGTTTTGGAGCGCCGGACACCTTCAGGTAATGTTCTTCCTGCGCCGCCCGAGAGGGCCGAGAGGTCCGGCCGGGAAGCGCAAACCAAACAAACCCCCACCTGGGGGTTGAGTTTTGGTGGGCTATGGTGTAATTGGCAGCACGACGGTTTCTGGTTCCGTTAGTCTAGGTTCGAGTCCTGGTAGCCCAGCGCAGATCTCATCTGTAACAAGCCCCCGTTGTGTAGCGGCCTAGCACGCTGCCCTCTCAAGGCAGTAGCGCCGGTTCGAATCCGGTCGGGGGTACAGATCCATCCCGTTGATCATCAGGGTCGCACCCGATGATCGTGCGGTGACATCACCCGGCTCTTGCCGGGTGGGATCGCTAGGGCCCCCGTTGTGTAGCGGCCTAGCACGCCGCCCTCTCAAGGCGGTAGCGCCGGTTCGAATCCGGTCGGGGGTACTGGTCTATACCATGGGCTATGGTGTAATTGGCAACACGACGGTTTCTGGTTCCGTTGTTCTAGGTTCGAGTCCTGGTAGCCCAGCGCGGTCGAGTGATCGACCTGCAAGTAGCTAGCCCCCGTTGTGTAGCGGCCTAGCACGCCGCCCTCTCAAGGCGGTAGCGCCGGTTCGAATCCGGTCGGGGGTACGCATCGAGAAGGCCCTTCGCGAACCGCGGAGGGCCTTCTCGCGTCTGTGGCCTTCCTCTGCCTTCCTCCTGCGGCCGCGTCGGCGGGATACTCCGCGTATGGATGCTGCCGGCGCGGAACCCCTCGTACGCACCGCGGAGTTACGCATCACGCGCATCCGCCGGCCTCCGGGCCTGAGCATCGAGGGCGTGGTTGACGTCCACACCCACCGCCATCTGCGTACCGCGCTCGAAGTGATCGCCTCGACCGACGGCGATGTCCAACTCGAGCTCTCCGGGCTCGAGTTCCTCGATCTCGGCGGACTGCGCATGCTGATTGCCTTCGCCGGAACGCGAGATGGGGGCCACCATGTGGAGCTGACCGGCCTCGCCCCGCATCTGCGGAATGTGATCGCCCTGGTCGGCTGGGACGACACTCCCGGTCTTCGGCTGGGAGCCCACCGTGTCAACTGACGCCCGGCCCAACGGTTTTGTGCACCATGCCTGTCTGTACCACGACGACGAAGAATTCCTGGCGATGGCAGTGCCGTTCGCCGAGGAGGGACTGGATGCGGGGGAGCCCGTGCTGGCCGCGACGACGCCCGCCAACATCCAACTCCTGGGGGACGCCCTCGGGGAGCGGGCCCGCGCACTCGACACCGCGGACACCGCCTACTTCGGCCGTCGCCCGGTGGAACGGGTCTCAGCGCTCCTGCGGTACGCGGACCGCGGCCGGATGTCCGGTCGCCCGGTGCGGATGATCGCCGAACCGGTCTGGGCCGGAAAAAGCGCGCGGCAGATCGCCGAGTGGAAGCGGATGGAGTCCGGGCTCAATGTGCTGCTCGCGCACACCGGCTCCCAGCTGATCTGCCCGTACGACACCCGGACCCTGCCCGGCCATATCGTGGAGGCCGCCTGGGCCACCCATCCCGGCCATGTGGTGGGCGATCTGGTGCTGCCCTGCGGGACGTACACGGACCCGGAGGCCTATGCGGCGGCCGGTGAGCGGCCGCTCCCGCCGCCGCCCGCGAGCGCCGCGCTGCTCGCGCTGCCCGTGTCACTCGCCGCGGTACGGCGCTTTGCGCGGCTGCGGGCCGAGACGGCCGGGCTGCCGGGGGAGCGGGTGGCGCTGGCCGAGACGCTGGCGAACGAGGCGCTGACGTGGCTGGTGGCGCGGGGTGCGGCGGCCGGTGCGGAGCTACGGGTCTGGGAGGAGCCGGGCGCGGTGGTGTGGGACGTGCTGGCCACGGGGGCGGGGGCGGCCCTGCCGGGCCGCTTCGCGGGCTTCGCGCCGCCGGGACCGGAGTCGTCCGCGGACGACGCGTTGTGGCTGCTGCGGACGCTGTCGGAGTCGCTGGACGTCCGCGTGGAGCATGGAGGGGGCTTGCGGTTGCGCGCGGTGTGCGCGGGCCCACGGGTGCTCACCCAGGGCTGAGGCCGCGACCTGGGGCTCCGCCTGCGCCTCAATCGCCGGGCGGGGCTTGTTCCGGAGGGGCTGGAAAATTCAGCCCCTCCGGCGATTGAGGAGACGCCCCGAGGGTGTGCCGCCTCAGCTCCGGCGGAGCGCCTCGCTCAGGCGGGCCGCCGCGTCGATGACCGCCTGGGCGTGCATGCGGCCCGGGTGGCGCGTCAGGCGCTCGATCGGCCCGGATACCGAGACGGCGGCGACCACGCGGTTGGACGGGCCGCGTACGGGCGAGGAGACCGACGCGACGCCCGGCTCGCGCTCGCCGATCGACTGGGCCCAGCCCCGGCGCCGTACGCCGGACAGCGCCGTCGCCGTGAAACGGGCGCCCTGCAGTCCGCGGTGCAGACGCTCCGGCTCCTCCCAGGCCATCAGGATCTGGGCCGAGGAGCCGGCCTTCATCGTGAGCGTGGAGCCGACCGGCACGGTGTCCCGCAGTCCGGACAGCCGCTCGGCCGCCGCCACACAGATCCGCATGTCTCCCTGCCGGCGGTAGAGCTGCGCGCTCTCGCCGGTCACATCGCGCAGATGCGTGAGTACGGGTCCGGCCGTGGCCAGCAGCCGGTCCTCGCCCGCCGCGGCGGCGAGCTCCGCCAGCCGCGGGCCGAGAATGAACCGGCCCTGCATGTCCCTCGCCACCATCCGGTGGTGTTCCAGTGCCACGGCAAGGCGATGTGCCGTGGGTCGTGCAAGCCCTGTCGCCGCGACCAGCCCGGCGAGGGTGGCCGGACCGGACTCCAGTGCGCTCAGTACCAGAGCTGCCTTGTCGAGAACGCCGACGCCGCTAGAGTTGTCCATGCAACGATATTCCCGTCTCACACTGTGAAACGCAAGTTCAATTTTCCCAGGAACTTGCGACGCTGTAGTTGCGGCCCGCGGACCAACGGGCTCTGCACAAGATCTCTAGTTGTGTCGGCGGACCAGTCGGCCGGAGGGAAAGCGATGGGTAGGACACTCGCGGAGAAGGTCTGGGACGACCACGTCGTCCGGCGCGCGGAGGGCGAGCCCGACCTGCTCTTCATCGATCTGCATCTGCTGCACGAGGTGACCAGCCCCCAGGCCTTCGACGGGCTCCGGCAGAACGCCCGCCAGGTCCGGCGCCTCGACCTCACCATCGCGACCGAGGACCACAACACCCCGACGCTGGACATCGACAAGCCCATCGCGGACCCGGTCTCGCGCGCCCAGTTGGAAACGCTCCGTAAGAACTGTGCCGACTTCGGTGTACGTCTGCACCCGCTGGGCGACATCGAGCAGGGCGTTGTCCATGTGGTGGGCCCGCAGCTGGGCCTGACCCAGCCCGGTACCACCGTGGTCTGCGGCGACTCGCACACCTCCACGCACGGCGCTTTCGGCGCGCTGGCGTTCGGCATCGGCACCTCCCAGGTGGAGCATGTGCTGGCCACCCAGACGCTGCCGCTGGCCCGCCCCAAGACCATGGCCATCACGGTCGAGGGCGAACTGCCCGACAGCGTCACCGCCAAGGACCTGATCCTGGCGATCATCACGAAGATCGGTACCGGCGGCGGCCAGGGCTACATCCTGGAATACCGCGGCTCCGCCATCGAGAAGCTCTCGATGGAGGCCCGGATGACCATCTGCAATATGTCGATCGAGGCGGGCGCCCGGGCCGGAATGATCGCCCCGGACCGCACCACCTTCGACTATCTGCAGGGCCGCGACCACGCCCCCAAGGGCGCGGAGTGGGACGCCGCTGTCGCGTACTGGGAGACCCTGCGTACCGACGACGACGCCGTTTTCGACGCCGAGGTGTTCATCGACGCCGCCGAACTGGCGCCGTTCGTTACCTGGGGCACCAACCCCGGCCAGGGTGCGCCCCTGACGGCGAACGTCCCCGACCCGGCTTCGTACGAGGATGCTTCGGAGCGGCACGCCGCCGAAAGGGCCCTGGAATACATGGGGTTGAGTGCCGGCCAGCCGCTGCGCGACATCAAGGTCGACACCGTCTTCGTAGGCTCCTGCACCAACGGCCGTATCGAGGACCTGCGCAACGTGGCCGCCATCGTCGAGGGCCGCAAAGTCGCCGACGGCGTACGGATGCTGGTGGTCCCCGGCTCCGTACGCGTCGCGCTGCAGGCCGTCGAGGAAGGCCTGGACAAGGTCTTCACTGCCGCGGGCGCCGAATGGCGGCACGCCGGCTGCTCGATGTGTCTGGGCATGAACCCCGACCAACTGGCCCCTGGCGAGCGCTCCGCGTCCACCTCCAACCGCAACTTCGAGGGCAGGCAGGGCAAGGGCGGACGCACCCATCTGGTCTCGCCCCAGGTCGCCGCGGCCACAGCGGTACTGGGCCATCTGGCCTCTCCCGCCGATCTGTCCGACGCCGACGCCCGTACGCCCGCTGGAGCCCGATAACCATGGAAGCTTTCACCGCACACACCGGCCGGGCCGTACCGCTGCGCCGCAGCAACGTCGACACCGACCAGATCATCCCGGCCCACTGGCTGAAGAAGGTCACCCGCGACGGCTTCGAGGACGGCCTGTTCGAGGCCTGGCGCAAGGATTCGTCCTTCATCCTCAACCAGCCCGAGCGCAAGGGCGCCACGGTGCTGGTGGCCGGCCCCGACTTCGGCACCGGATCCTCCCGTGAGCACGCCGTATGGGCCCTGCAGAACTACGGCTTCCAGACCGTCATCTCCTCCCGGTTCGCCGATATCTTCCGCGGCAACTCGCTCAAGAACGGCCTGCTGACGGTGGTTCTGGAGCAGAAGGTCGTGGACGCGCTCTGGGAGCTGACCGAGGCCGACCCGACTGCCGAAATCACCGTGGACTTGGAGAAGCGACAGGTTCTGGCCACGGGAATCACGGCTGACTTCGAGCTTGACGAGAACGCCCGCTGGCGGCTGCTGAACGGTCTCGACGACATCAGCCTCACCCTTCAGAACGAAGCCGACATCGCCGCTTACGAGGCATCCCGACCGGCCTTCAAACCCCGCACAATTGACGTCTGAGCAGCGGTTTTCCCGTACTGCGCCCTCCACCGCCCGGTGGGGGGCGCAGTCGCTTGTTGAGACCCTGTCGGGCGACAACTCGCCCCAGATGGCACAATCGGTGCATGGAACGCGACAGTCAACTCGAGCTCTACGAGGCAGTCGCCGCCCGATTGAAGGAAGCGCACACAAGGGTGCGTGAACTGCAAGTCCCGGAGGGCGTAAGGATGGCGCTGTCCCGGAAGCTGCTGGTCGTCACGGCCGCGGCGAAGCACGATCTCCCGGATGCGGCAAGGCGTCTGGACCGCTTGATGAAGGACCTCGACGAGGGCCGATTCCCTGAAGGCGACTGACACCCGGAGTTCCGCGACGGTCGACTTCGTTGCGGCACTAGGGTGATTAGCCCGTTTCGTGTTTGATTTGCGGTATATATCTGCCTAACGTGCGAAAAAGCCTGGACGCATTCGTTCCGGCAATGTCTCCGAAGGGGAAGACGTGAACAAGGCGCAGCTCGTAGAAGCGATTGCCGACAAGGTCGGAGGCCGTCAGCAGGCCGCCGAGGCTGTCGACGCGGTACTTGACGCGATCGTCCGCGCAGTTGTCGGCGGAGACCGGGTTTCGGTCACCGGCTTCGGCTCGTTCGAGAAGGTCGACCGTCCGGCCCGTTACGCCCGCAACCCGCAGACGGGTGAGCGCGTACGGGTCAAGAAGACCTCCGTTCCGCGCTTCCGTGCGGGACAGGGCTTCAAGGACCTGGTGAGCGGCTCGAAGAAGCTCCCCAGGGGTGGCGAGGTCGCCGTCAAGAAGGCTCCCAAGGGAAGCCTCTCGGGCGGTGCTTCCACTCGTACAGCGGTCAAGAAGGCCGCCGCCAAGAAGGTCGCGGCGAAGAAGGTCGCGGCCAAGAAGACCACGGCGGCAAAGAAGGTCGCGGCCAAGAAGACGACCGCCAAGAAGACCACGGCGAAGACCACGGCCAAGAAGGCCACCGCCAAGAAGGCGGCTCCGGCGAAGAAGACCACGGCCAAGAAGGCGGCGGCCAAGAAGACCGCCCCCGCCAAGAAGGCCACAGCCAAGAAGGCGCCCGCCAAGAAGGCGACGGCGCGCAAGACGACCGCCAAGAGGGCCGCTGCCAGGAAGAAGTAAGCGGCAAAGGGTCACAGGGCCACTCACGCGCCGGGCCGGACTCCCCCAGGGGAGCCCGGCCCGCGGCGTTTCCGTGGCGTTCGCAGTGGTCAGAGGGTCTGCAGCGTCACCAGCGTGATGCGGAGGGTCGTGCCCTCGCCCTCGGTCTCGATACGGACCCGCTGGCCCGGCCGGAGCAGTCGCAGACCGCCCGCGTCGAAGGCCGCGGCGTCGAACTCCACCGGCGTGCCGTCGTCGAGCAGCACGCTCCCGCTGCGGGTTTCGGAGTCGTATGTGTACGAGGTCGCCTGCATACGCGCCAGCCTATCCGCCTCATAGGCCGTCCACGGCGTGGGCTCAGCCGTCCATGACGTGGGCGCCGGACTGCCAGCGCTCCGCGGTGCGCGGCCCCACTCCGAGCACGAGCGCGGCCTTCAGATCGTCCCCGGTGTCCACGTCCTGCCGTACCGAATCGACCCCGGCGAGCAGGATTTCCGCAGCCCCCGAAGCCCTGTGCCGGCGCCGCGAGCGGCCGCCGAAAGCAGGACGCAATTCCACGCCGGGCGCTGCCGAGAGGAATGTCGTGCCGATTCCGGCCGCATCCGTCAGAAATGCCCGGGGAAATACCGAAGCTGTCGCGAGGACCCGCGCCAATTCCGCGGGACGCAATGCGGGCAGATCAGCGTTGAGTGCGGCGACCGCCGCGGCGGGTCGTACCGCCCGCACCGCTGCCGCCCCGTGCGCCAGCGCCGCGTTGAGTCCCGCCGCAGGAGCGTCCGGCACGATCCGCGCACCCAGTGCGGCCAGCTCGACCGCCGCCGCGGGGTCGTCCGTGACGACCGCCACATCCCGCACCGCCGGGCAGGCCAGCGCCGCGGCCACGGTGTCCTGGGCGAAAGCGAGTGCCAGATGCGGCCGCAGAATGTCGTCCGCCGCCTCCGCGAGCCTGCTCTTGGCCAGTACGAGGGGCTTCAGCGGGACGACCAGGGACCAGAGGGGCGTCGGGTCGGTGTTCGTGGCGGGCTCTCCGTCCGTGCGCATCGGGTGCCCATTGTCGCCTGAGCCCGCGAAGATCCGGAGGGCTGGGCCTGTGGCCGGGGCGTACGGTGTTCTCGACAGACCAGAGGCCTGGGGCGACACTTGACCCCCAGCAGCCAGGCAGCATGCCCGGTGATAGAGGAAGGTGTCCGAGTGTCCCGCCGTACAATCGGCTTCTGGTACCGCCTGGCGGCGGCCATCACAAAACCGCCGCTGCTGCTTCTGTTCAAGCGGGACTGGCAAGGAATGGAACACATTCCGGCTGACGGCGGATTTATCACCGCCATCAATCACAACTCGTATCTCGACATGTTCTCGTACGGTCACTTCCAGTACAACACCGGACGTGTGCCCCGGTTCCTGGCCAAGGCCGCGCTCTTCAGAGCGCCCGGTGTGGGGATCCTTCTGAGAGGTACCGGCCAGATTCCCGTCTATCGCGAGTCCTCCAACGCCTTCGGCGCCTTCCGCGCCGCCGTGGAAGCCGTGGAGCGCGGTGAATGCGTCGCCTTCTACCCCGAAGGCACTCTCACCCGCGATCCCGGCCAGTGGCCGATGACCGCGAAGACCGGAGTGGCACGTGCGGCACTGCTGACCAAGGCGCCGGTTGTGCCCGTCGCCCAGTGGGGCGCCAACTTGGCGATGCCGCCGTACGCCAAGGAGAACAAGGTCCGCTTCCTCCCCCGCAAGACGCTCCAGGTGAAGGCGGGGCCGCCGGTCGACCTCACGCCCTTCTACGACAAGGAGCCGACGCCGGAGGTGCTGAAGGAGGCGACGGAGATCATCATGTCCGCCATCACCGGCCTGCTGGAGGACCTGCGCGGCGAGCGGGCACCCGGGAAGCCGTACGATCTGCGCGAAATCCGCGCTCAGGAGCGCCGCAAGGCCGCCGAGGAGGGCACCAAGTGACGCGCGCAGCCGCCAGGGCAGCAGTATTCGGAACCGGCTCGTGGGGCACGGCGTTCGCCATGGTCCTCGCCGACGCGGGCTGCGAGGTGACGCTCTGGGCCCGCCGCCCCGAAGTCGCCGAAGCCGTCAACACCACCCGCACCAACCCCGACTATCTGCCGGGAATTGAGCTTCCGGAGTCGGTACGCGCCACCACCGACCCCGCCGAGGCCGCGGCCGGCGCCGACTTCACGGTTCTCACCATCCCCTCGCAGACCCTGCGCGGCAACCTCGCCGACTGGGTGCCCCTGCTGGCCCCCGACACCGTGCTCGTCTCCCTCATGAAGGGCGTCGAACTCGGCACCGCCAAGCGGATGAGCGAGGTCATCGAGGAGGTCGCCAAGGTCTCCGCGGACCGGGTCGCCGTGGTCACGGGGCCCAACCTCGCCAAGGAGATCGCCCAGCGCCGGCCTGCCGCGGCCGTGGTCGCCTGCCGCGACGAAGCCGTCGCACAGCGCCTCCAGTCCGCCTGCCACACCCCGTACTTCCGCCCGTACACCAACACCGACGTCGTCGGCTGTGAACTCGGCGGCGCGGTCAAGAACGTCATCGGTCTCGCCGTCGGCATCGCTGACGGCATGGGCCTCGGCGACAACGCCAAGGGCTCGCTCATCACCCGCGGCCTCGCCGAGACCACCCGCCTCGGCCTCGTGATGGGTGCCGACCCGATGACCTTCTCCGGCCTCGCCGGACTCGGCGACCTGGTCGCGACCTGCTCCTCGCCGCTCTCCCGCAACCACACCTTCGGCACCAACCTCGGGCGCGGCATGACGCTCCAGGAGACCATCGCGGTCACCAGGCAGACCGCTGAAGGCGTCAAGTCCTGTGAGTCGGTGCTCGATCTGGCGCGCCGGCACGGGGTCGACATGCCGATCACCGAGACGGTCGTCGGCATCGTCCACGACGGCAAACCGCCGGTGGTCGCGCTCAAGGAGCTGATGTCACGCAGTGCCAAGCCGGAGCGCAGTTGACGTGGCCCGCTGTGCCCTGTGGGGGGAATCCCCCCACGCCCCCCAAGCGGGTAGTCTCATCGCGATATGAGCAGCGAGAACCTCCCCCAGAGCCCTGAGCAGCAGCTCCGCAAGCCGCGCGTAGCCGTCGTCTTCGGCGGTCGCAGCTCCGAACACGGAATCTCCGTGGTCACCGCCGGTGCCGTGCTGCGGGCCATCGACCGTACGAAGTACGACGTACTGCCGATCGGCATCACGACGGACGGCCGGTGGGCGCTCACCGCCGACGACCCGGACCGGATGGCCATCGCCGACCGCAGGACGCCCAGCGTCGAGCAGCTGGCCGAGTCCGCCGACGGTGGTGTGGTTCTCTCCGTCGATCCGGCCAACCGCGAGGTCGTCTACAGCGAACCCGGCTCCGTGCCGAAGGTGCTCGGCGAGGTCGACGTCGTCTTCCCGATGCTGCACGGTCCGTACGGCGAGGACGGCACCCTCCAGGGCCTGCTGGAGCTCTCCGGCGTCCCGTACGTCGGCTCCGGCGTCCTCGCCTCGGCCGTCGGCCAGGACAAGGAGTACATGAAGCGGGTGTTCATCTCCTTCGGGCTGCCGGTCGGTCCGTTCGAGGTCGTCCGCCCCCGCGAGTGGGAGCAGGACCCGTCCGCCGCCCGCAAGAAGATCATTGACTTCGCCGGTGAGCACGGCTGGCCGCTCTTCGTGAAGCCCGCGCGCGCCGGCTCCTCGATCGGCATCACCAAGGTCGACGACCTCTCCGGCCTTGACGACGCGATCGCCGAGGCGCAGCGCCACGATCCCAAGATCCTGGTGGAGTCGCTGCTGCGCGGCCGCGAGATCGAGTGCGGAGTGCTCGAGTTCGAGGACGGTCCGCGCGCCAGCGTGCCGGCCGAGATCCCACAGGTCACGGCGCATGAGTTCTACGACTTCGAGGCCAAGTACATCGACTCGGCGGCCGGTCTTGTGCCCGCGCCGCTGACCCCGGAGCAGACCGCCGAGGTGCGGCGGCTCGCGGTCGAGGCCTTCGACGCCGCGTCCTGCGAGGGACTGGTCCGCGCCGACTTCTTCCTGCAGGAGAACGGCGAGTTCGTGATCAACGAGATCAACACCATGCCGGGCTTCACGCCCATCTCGATGTACCCGCGGATGTGGCAGGAGAGCGGCATCAGCTACTCGGAGCTGGTGGACAAGCTGATCCAGGCGGCGCTGCGCCGCCCGACCGGCCTGCGCTAGGGCACGTTTCAGAAGGAGCGCCGCTTGGAAGCAGCGCCGCCCGAGCTGCCTGCGCCACAGGTCAAAGGCTGGCCGGGACCGTCTTCTTGACGGGCCCGGCCAGATCTGTGAGCGGCCCGATGTCATGGGCGTACTGCTTCCCCAGCGTGACCTCGACATAGGTCTTGCGGTAGGTGGTGGTGAACCGGGGGCCGGCTTCCCGCTCTTCCAGCAGCCAGTTGACCCCGTTCACGTCCACGCCCTTCGACTGGGGGTCGCTCATCTTCTCCGGCCGGGGGACGCCGCAGCGCAGTACGATCGCGGCATCGCCCCAGCCGGCGGTCAGTTCGGAAGCCGGTTCGGGGTCGTTGCGGTCCTGTCCGGCGACGGAATCGGGCAGCTCCTTGTGCAGCGCACGGCACAAGGAGGCCTCCTCCGGCGGGGGGCTGGGAACCGTGATCGACGCCGCTGCGTCCGTGGAGGAGCAGCCCGCGGCAGCCAGGAGCACAACGGCGGCTGCGGACAGGCAGAAGGGCCGGCGGCGGTATGAAGTCACCGGCCAAGCGTAGACGGGGGCTACAGGTGCACGACCGGGCAGGTCAGGGTGCGGGTGATGCCGTCCACTTGCTGGATCTTGGCGACCACCATGCGACCGAGATCATCGACCGTCTCGGCCTGGGCGCGCACAATCACGTCATAGGGACCGGTTACGTCCTCGGCCTGTATCACTCCCGGAATCTTGCCGATGGTCTCGGCGACGGTCGACGCCTTGCCCACCTCGGTCTGAATAAGGATGTACGCCTGTACCACGGAACCTCCAGGGCGGCCACGAGGATCATGTGGGGAGAGAAGAAACGCCACGGTATCGCGTCGCCGCGGGCTGCGGGGAGACCTGCGCGCCGGACGATGTCGGCAGCGTGGCGTACGAAATGCAGAAGTTGGCGTATGTCTTGACGGTACGTACCGCGAAGACGGCTCGCGACCGCAAGCAAGCAGCACTGCCGGGCGTTCCGGCAGGACGACGGAGAGGTGAGACTCGGTGAAGGGCACTGTGGGCGAGTTGGGGGAGTTCGGGCTCATCAGGGAGCTCACCTCCCGGCTCACCTCCACCCCCGCGGTACGGCTGGGGCCCGGCGACGACGCCGCGGTCGTGGCCGCACCCGACCGCAGGGTTGTGGCAAGTACGGACATCCTGCTCGAGGGACGGCACTTCCGCCGCGACTGGTCGACGGCGTACGACGTAGGCCGCAAGGCCGCCGCCCAGAACCTGGCCGACATCGCCGCGATGGGCGCGGTCCCGACCGCGCTGCTGCTCGGCCTGGTCGTTCCGGCCGAACTCCCGGTCACCTGGGCCACCGAGCTGATGGACGGCATCCGGGACGAATGCCAGGTCGCGGGCGCGGCGGTGGTGGGCGGCGATGTCGTACGAGGCGACCTCATCACCCTCGCGATCACCGCGCTCGGCGATCTGCGCAACCACGAGCCGGTCACCCGGGCCGGCGCCCAGCCCGGCGATGTCGTCGCGTACACCGGCTGGTTGGGGTGGTCGGCGGCCGGGCACGCAGTGCTCTCGCGCGGCTTCCGCTCGCCGCGCGCCTTCGTCGAAGCGCACCGGCGGCCCGAGCCGCCGTACCACGCGGGCCCGGCGGCGGCCGGCCTCGGCGCCACCGCCATGACCGATGTCAGCGACGGACTCGTCGCCGACCTCGGGCACATCGCGGACGCCAGCAAGGTCCGTATCGATCTGCGGTCCGGCCTCATCGACATCCCCAGCCAGATGAACGACATCGGCCAGGCGGTCGGCGTCGATCCGCTGCAGTGGGTGCTGACCGGAGGAGAGGATCATGCGATCGTCGCGACGTTCCCTCCGGACGCGAAACTGCCGGCCCGCTGGAAGGTGATCGGCGAGGTGCTCAATCCCTCGGCGCTGCCACAGGTGACCGTCGACGGTGCGCCGTGGACCAGCAAGAGCGGCTGGGACCACTTCGGGGACATCGAGGACGGCAAGTAGATTCGGGGGCATGGACATACCCCCTCGCGTGCTCACCGTCGCCGGGTCCGACTCCGGCGGCGGCGCCGGCATTCAGGCCGACCTGAAGACCATGCTGGCGCTCGGAGTGCACGGCATGAGCGTGCTCACCGCCGTCACCGCGCAGAACTCCCTGGGGGTGCAGGGCGCGTGGGAACTGCCCGTCGACGCGGTACGGGCCCAGTACCGCAGCGTCGTCGACGACATCGGCGTCCAGGCGGTGAAGACCGGCATGCTGGCGTCGGCGCCGCTCGTCGAGACGGTCGCCGAGCTGCTGGCCGGCACGGACGCGCCGGTGGTCGTGGACCCGGTGGGCGTCTCCAAGCACGGGGACCCGTTGCTGGCTGCCTCCGCACTCGACTCCGTACGCACCAAGCTCCTGCCGTTGGCGACCGTGGCCACGCCCAACCTCGATGAGGTGACCCAGCTGACGGGCGTCGTGGTGAGCGACGAGGACGGGATGCGCCGGGCCGCGGACGCCGTGCTCGGCTTCGGACCGCGCTGGGCACTGATCAAGGGCGGGCATCTCGCGGGCGACGCGGTGGATCTGCTGACGGACGGCGCGGAGGAGCACTGGCTGCGCGCGCCCCGGCACGACAACCGGCATACGCACGGGACGGGCTGCACGCTGGCGTCCGCCGTCGCCGCGGGGCTGGCGAAGGGAATGGAGGTCCAGCGGGCCGTACGGGCCGCGAAGGAGTACGTCACGGGCGCGATCGCGGCCGGATTCGCGCTGGGAGGCGGGATCGGTCCTGTGGATCACGCGTGGCGCCTGCGCTGACGGGCACGAGGGGTGCGCGGGGCGGGGGAGCACGCGGGAACGACGAAAGCCGGCCCACCGAGGTGGACCGGCTTTCAAGGCAACCGCAGGGGCTGCGCTACGACGAAACGTCGCGGTTAGCGCGAGACCTTGCCGGCCTTGATGCACGAGGTGCAGACGTTGAGCCGCTTCGGCGTCCGACCGACCACGGCACGCACGCGCTGGATGTTCGGGTTCCAGCGACGGGACGTACGGCGGTGCGAGTGCGAAATGTTGTTGCCGAAGCCCGGCCCCTTGCCGCAGACGTCGCAGTTGGCAGCCACGGGTCACTCCAAAGACTTCAGATGCACTTACAGTGAATTCCGGCGCACCGGATCAGTGATCTGATTGGTGGCTTTGCCGGGGGAATGGCCCGACTTTCATCGGGCAACCGGAGCAGCATACAACGACTGCGTCCGAGATACGAAACTACCATGGCTTGTCCCGCACCCGCCCCGGCCCTTGGCCCCGACCGGGGTCTACCCTGCGGTGCAAACCCCGCAGCCCACGGCCCTGTCCGGCCGCTCAAGGAGGATCACCAGGTGCCAGAGAAGGAGGGGCGGCCCGCGGGGCCTCCCTTGAGGGCGGCGGTGGGAGACGGGCGGGCCCTCGACGCCGCAACGGTGCGTGCCTGGTGCTCACTGGCGCTGGAAGCCCTGGGCCGGGAGCGCGAGGCGATCGACGCGATCAATGTCTATCCGGTCGCGGACGGGGACACCGGAACGAATCTGTACTTGACCGTGGAGTCCGCGGCCCAGGCCGTTGAGGCGGTCTTCGCCGCTCATGAGACCGGGTCCTCCCTGCCCGCGTCGGCCGATGTGCTGCGGGCGATGGCGCACGGGGCGCTGATAGGGGCACGAGGGAACTCGGGGACGATCCTGGCGCAGCTGCTGCGGGGGATGGCGGAGCGGATCGGTGACGGTGATCATCTGGCCGCTGCGCTGCGGCGGGCGGCCGGGCTGGCGCGTGAGGCGGTCGCGCATCCCGTCGAGGGCACGATCCTGAGCGTGGCCGGTGCGGCGGCGGACGCGGCGGAGGCCTCCCCGGACGATGCCGTGCGCGCGGCGTACGCGGGGGCGCGGGCCGCGCTGGACGCGACGCCGGATCAGCTCGAGGTACTGGGGCGGGCGGGAGTCGTCGACGCGGGCGGACGCGGGCTGCTCGCCGTGCTCGGGGCGCTGGTCGAGGCGGTGTCGGGCGAGGCCCCGGTGCTCCCGGCGCTGGCCCATGTGCGGCCGGAGCCGGCGGCCCGGACCGTGGAGCCGTGCGCCAACGGGGGCCCGGCCTTCGAGGTCATCTACCTCCTGGAGGCGGACGACGCGGCCGTGGCCCGGCTGCGGACCCGGCTCGACAAGCTCGGCGACTCGCTCGTCGTCGTCGGCGGCGACGGCCTGTGGAACGTCCACGTGCACGTCGACGACGCGGGCGCGGCGGTGGAGGCGGGCGTCGAGGCGGGGCGGCCGTACCGGATCCGTATCACCCACTTCGACACCGCGGCGGCGGTGATGCGCGAACAGGTTCAGCGGGCGGTCGTCGTGGTCGTCCCCGGGGAGGGACTGGCGGGTCTGTGCTCCGAGGCCGGAGCGACCACGGTCCTCGCCCGCCCCGGCGAACCCCCGGCCAGCGGCGAACTGGTCGAGGCGATCCGGCACGCCCACGCGCGCGAGGTGGTCCTGCTGCCGAACTCCGCGGAGCTGCGTCACACGGCCGCGGCCGCCGCGGAACAGGCCCGCACGGAAGGTGTGCGGGTCGCTCTCATCCCGACCCGCGCCGCGGTCCAGGGCATCGCGGCGCTCGCCGTCCACGAGCCGGACCGGCGCTTCGACGAGGACGTGGTCGCGATGACCGCGGCGGCGGGCGCGACCCGCTACGCCGAACTGGCTGTCGCGGAACGGCAGTCGTGGACGACGGCCGGCATCTGTCAGGCCGGCGACGTACTGGGCCTGATCGACGGCGACGTGGCGGTGATCGGCGCCGACGTGCCGGCCACGGCGGAAACGGTCCTGGACCGGATGCTCGCGGCGGGCGGCGAGCTGGTGACGCTGGTACTGGCCGAGGAAGTACCGGACGCGGTGGCCGAACGCCTGGAGAGGTACGTTCGGGACGGCCACCTGGCCGTGGACACGGTTGTCTACCGGGGCGGCCGCCAGTCGTCACCGCTGCTGATCGGGGTCGAGTAGCGAGGCCGGCACGAGGCTCGCGGCACAGTTGTGACCAGGGGATATCCACAGGTACGCGACGACTGTCAGTGGTGTGGTGTGCAATGGATCGCGTGTCCGCGCTCGACGAACCCCTGACGAAGACGCTCGGTGCCGCCACCGCGAAGGTGATGGCCGAGCACCTCGACCTGCACACCGTCGGTGATCTGCTCCACCACTACCCGCGGCGGTACGCCGAGCGGGGCGAGCTCACACCCCTCTCCGAGCTGCCCCTGGACGAGCACGTCACGGTCGTCGCCCAGGTCGCGGATGCCCGCGTGCTCACGTTCAACCAGGGCCGCGGCCGACGGCTTGAAGTCACCATCACCGACGGCAGCGGACGGCTGCAGCTGGTCTTCTTCGGCAAGGGGGTCCACAAGCCGCACAAGGACCTGCTGCCGGGTAGCCGCGCGATGTTCGCCGGCAAGGTGTCGATGTTCAACCGCAAGCTGCAGCTCGCCCATCCCGCGTACGAGCCGCTGGGCGCCGCCAGTGCCGAGGACGCGGTGGACGCCTTCGCCAACCAGCTGATCCCGATCTATCCGGCCTGCAAGCAGCTGGAGTCCTGGAAGATCGCCAAGGCGGTGGACGCGGTCCTGCCGCGTGCCACGGAGGCCGCCGACCCGCTGCCGCCCTCGCTGCGTGAAGGCCGTGGATTCGCCACGCTCCCCGATGCCCTGCGCCAGATCCACCGGCCGCGCACAAAGGCGGACATCGCCGAGGCCAGGGACCGCCTCAAGTGGGACGAGGCGTTCGTGCTCCAGGTCGCGCTCGCCCGGCGGCGGTTCGCCGACAGCCAACTGCCCGCCGTGGCACGGAAACCCAGACCGGGCGGCCTGCTCGACGCCTTCGACGCCAAGCTTCCTTTCACTCTCACCGAAGGCCAGCAGAAGGTCACCGAGGAGATCTTCGACGACCTGGCGACCGAGCATCCGATGCACCGCCTCCTGCAGGGCGAAGTCGGTTCCGGAAAGGCGCAACCACTGGACGCGCAGGTGCTGACACCGGCCGGGTATCGCGCGATGGGGCAGATTCAGGTGGGCGATGAGATTGTGACGCCGTCCGGTGAGATCGCCCCGGTCGACGGCGTCTTTCCCCAGGGCGAGCGGGACGTCTGGCGCCTCGTCCTGTCCGATGACACCACGGTCGAGTGCGACGACGAACACCTCTGGATTGTGGCCACGAGCTGTTCGTGGCACAGAGGGGAAAACCCGAAGGTCCTTACCACGCGTGAGATTCGCCAAGATCTCCACAAGCGCAATGGCTCATCCAAGTGGTACCTGCCGGCGGCCGCACCAGTAGATCTTCATGGGGTGCACGAGGCGCTGCTGGATCCCTACCTCATGGGTGTGCTGCTCGGCGACGGCTCCTTTCGCCACAATCTCGTCCTCTCGACAATGGATCAGCAGATCCTCGATGCCGTCCGAACTGCCTTGCCCGAGGAGTGCGTGGTCGTGGCCGAGCCGGGTTCGCGATGCGACTACCTCATCCGGCTGCCCGGGCCGACCGGAGGCACGAGGCGGAATCCAGTGATCAGCGCTCTGCGCGATCTCGGCCTGTGGGGGACGGCATCCCACACGAAATTCGTGCCCGAGAGGTACAAGACAGCCTCGATCAAGGAGAGGCTTGCCGTCCTGCAAGGGCTGATGGACACGGACGGCACCGTTGCCAAGAACGGGTACAGCGTTTCCTTCTGCTCCGCGTCACGAGCACTCGCCGACGACGTGGCCTGGTTGGTGCGGTCGTTGGGCGGTAGGGCACGAGTGCTGCCGAAGCAGGCCGCGTTCCATGTCTCTGTGGAATTGCCGCGGGAATACGGGCCATTCCGGCTCGACCGCAAGGCTGGGCGCCTGGTGGAGCGTCGCAAGTACAACACCTTCCGCAGAGGGATCCGGCGCGTTGAATACGTGGGCCGGAAACCGGTTCAGTGCATCAGCGTCAACCATGCCGACCATGCCTATGTCACAGACAACTTCACTGTCACGCACAACACCATGGTCGCGCTGCGGGCGATGCTCACCGTCGTCGACGCGGGCGGCCAGGCCGCGATGCTCGCGCCCACCGAGGTCCTCGCCCAGCAGCACCACCGCTCGATCACCGAGATGATGGGCGAGCTCGCGGAGGGCGGGATGCTCGGCGGCTCCGAGCACGCCACCAAGGTGGTGCTGCTGACCGGTTCCATGGGCGCGGCCGCGCGCCGGCGGGCGCTGCTCGACCTGGTGACGGGCGAGGCCGGGATCGTCATCGGTACGCACGCGCTGATCGAGGACAAGGTGCAGTTCCACGATCTGGGGTTGGTCGTCGTCGACGAGCAGCACCGCTTCGGCGTGGAGCAGCGCGACGCCCTGCGCTCGAAGGGCAAACAGCCGCCGCATCTGCTGGTCATGACCGCCACACCCATTCCCCGTACGGTCGCGATGACCGTCTTCGGCGATCTGGAGACCTCGGTCCTGGACCAGCTGCCGGCCGGCCGCTCGCCGATCGCCAGCCATGTGGTCCCCGCCCAGGACAAACCGCACTTCCTGGCGCGCGCCTGGGAGCGCGTGCGCGAGGAGGTCGAGAACGGACACCAGGCGTACGTCGTCTGTCCCCGTATCGGCGACGGCGAGGACGAGCCGAAGAAGAAGTCCGCCGAGGACGACGCCGAGAAGCGCCCGCCGCTGGCCGTGATCGAGATCGCCGAGCAGCTCGCCAAGGGCCCCCTGAGCGGCCTGCGCGTCGAAGTGCTGCACGGCCGGATGCAGCCCGACGACAAGGACGACGTCATGCGTCGCTTCGCCGCGGGTGAGGTGGACGTCCTGGTCGCCACCACCGTCATCGAGGTCGGTGTCAACGTCCCCAACGCCACCGCCATGGTGATCATGGACGCGGACCGGTTCGGTGTCTCCCAGCTGCACCAGCTACGCGGCCGGGTGGGCCGTGGCACGGCCCCTGGACTCTGTCTGCTGGTCAGCGAGATGCCCGAGGCGAGCCCCGCCCGGTCCCGGCTGGGTGCGGTCGCCGCCACGCTCGACGGCTTCGAGCTCTCCCGTATCGACCTCGAACAGCGCCGCGAGGGCGATGTGCTCGGCCAGGCCCAGTCCGGCGTGCGCTCCTCGCTGCGGATGCTCACGGTCATCGAGGACGAGGAGGTCATCGTGGCTGCCCGCGAGGAGGCCGTCGCGATCGTCAGCGAGGACCCGGAGCTGGAGCGGCTGCCCGAGCTGCGTACGGCGCTGGACGCGTTGCTCGACACGGAGCGCGAGCAGTACCTCGACAAGGGCTGAGAGACTGTCGGCAAGAGATTCGCTCACCGAGCTCACGAGAAGGACTGAGATGACCCGCGTGATCGCCGGCGCGGCCGGCGGACGCCGCCTCGCCGTCCCGCCCGGCAACGGCACCCGCCCCACCTCCGACCGCGCTCGTGAGGGACTCTTCTCCAGCTGGGAGTCGCTTCTGGGCACGCTCAGCGGCATCCGTGTCGCCGATCTGTACGCCGGCTCGGGCGCCGTCGGCCTGGAGGCGCTCTCCCGCGGCGCGGTCCACGCACTCCTTGTCGAGGCCGATTCCCGCGCGGTCCGCACCGTCCGTGAGAACGTCCGCGCGCTCGGACTGCCCGGCGCCGAGGTCCGTACCGGCAAAGCGGAACAAATCGTGACGGGTTCCGCTCCCGAAGTCCCCTATGACGTGGTTTTTCTCGACCCTCCGTACTCCGTCACCGACGACGATCTTCGCGAGATTCTGCTCACACTCCGCACTCAGGGCTGGCTCGCGGACGATGCGCTCGCCACCGTGGAGCGCAGCACCAGAGGCGGCGAGTTCGTGTGGCCACCGGGTTTCGAGCCACTGCGGGCCCGTCGTTACGGCGAGGGCACGCTTTGGTACGGTCACGCCGCCTCTACGTGCGAAGACACACGATGACCGGACCGGAGAGCGAGGGACTTCAGTTGCGCCGCGCAGTCTGTCCGGGGTCATTCGACCCCATCACCAATGGACACCTCGACATCATTGCCCGCGCCTCCAAGCTGTACGACGTCGTATACGTCGCGGTGATGATCAATCAGTCCAAGCAGGGGCTGTTCACGGTCGAGGAGCGGATCGACATGATCCGCCAGGTGACCAGCGAGTACGGAAACGTCGAGGTGGAGTCCCACCACGGCCTCCTCGTCGACTTCTGCAAGCAGCGCGACATCCCGGCCATCGTCAAGGGTCTGCGCGCCGTCAGCGACTTCGACTACGAGCTGCAGATGGCCCAGATGAACAACGGCCTCTCGGGTGTCGAGACGCTGTTCGTCCCGACCAACCCCACCTACAGCTTCCTCTCCTCCAGCCTGGTGAAGGAGGTCGCCGCCTGGGGCGGCGACGTCTCCCACCTGCTGCCTCCCGTGGTGAACCAGGCGCTCACCAAGCGCCTCGCCGAGAAGTCACGAACTCAGTGACTACTCGGCGACGACTCACCGACGACGCGGTGACGCACTGAGTGACGAACGGGGTGGCGAGCTGACAGTCCGTCACCCGGTGTCGGACGGGCACCGACTGCCCGTACAGTCGTCCACGTCCGTCTCCCATCAGCTGTAGAGAGTGGCGAACACACGGTGGACGTCCAGAAGAAGCTCGACGAGATCGTCGAGGCGGTCGGCAACGCCCGGTCCATGCCCATGTCGGCCTCCTGCGTGGTCAACCGCGCCGACCTGCTCGCCATGCTCGAAGAGGTCCGCCAGGCCCTGCCGGGCTCGCTGGCCCAGGCCCAGGAGCTGATCGGCGGCCGCGAGCAGCTGGTCGAGCAGGCCCGCCAGGAGGCCGAGCGGATCATCGAGACCGCCCACGCCGAGCGCGGCTCGCTCATCTCGGACACCCAGGTCGCCCGCCAGTCCCAGGACGAGGCCGACCGGATCCTCGCCGAGGCCCGCCATGACGCCGAGGAGATCCGCGCCGAGGCCGACGACTACGTCGACTCCAAGCTCGCCAACTTCGAGGTCGTCCTCACCAAGACCATCGGCTCCGTCGACCGCGGCCGCGAGAAGCTGCTCGGCCGCGGCCCCGGCCTCGACCAGCAGGGATACATCGACCCGGGCGAGGACGACGCCCCCGAGTACAGCGCGGACCCGCAGACCCTGATCCAGCGCGCGGACGAGTACGTCGACGCCAAGCTCGGCGCCTTCGAGGCCGTGCTCTCCAAGACCCTCGACGCGGTGGGCCGAGGCCGGCAGAAGCTGCATGGCCGGACCACCAGTGACGCGCTCGGCGAGCACATGGCCGCCCAGGACGCGGCGGGCACGCAGCAGCACGCCAGCGACGCCGACTATCTGGCCGGCCTCGCGGGGCTGGCCGAGCCGCAGCCGCAGGTCCCGCAGCAGCCGCAGGTCCAGCCCCAGCACCAGTACCAGCCGCAGACTGAGCCGCAGCCCCAGATCCCGGCTCAGCCGCCGGCTCAGCAGGATCCGTACGCCTACCAGCCGCAGCAGCCGCAGGAGGTGTACGCCGCATATCAGCAGGATCCGTACGCCGCCTACCAGCAGCAGAGCTACGACCAGCAGCAGTACGCTCAGCAGGATCCGTACGCCTACCAGCAGCAGGTGCAGCCCCAGCATCAGCCTCAGCAGGCGCAGCAGCAGGGCGCCGCTCTCGATGAGACCAGCCTCTTCGACACGAGCATGATCGACCTCGAGCAGCTGCGCCGGTACGAGCAGGGACGCTGAGTATCAGGCCGCCGAGGACCGGATTGGGTCTACGGCGGCCCGTCCAGTATCCTGGCTCTTCGGTCGCGCGTATTTTCGCGATCCCGGCTGCCCGCTTCGACTCCGAGTCGGGACGGCCCCTCCCCACGATCCGAAAGCAGGAACAGCTCTGAACGCGCATCTCGACCACCGCAACCCCCTCGTGTTCGACACACGCGAGCTGGGTCGGCGTCCTGGTGCGCTTCAGCGGCTGACCCGCACGGTCACGGCCCCCAAGGACTTCGGTATCGAAGGGGTCATCGGCGTGCCCTTGGGCGCACCGATAGAGCTCGGGCTCCGCCTCGAGTCGGTCATGGAAGGTGTGCTTGTCACAGGCACCGCCCGTGCATCGGTCGAGGGGGAGTGCGTAAGGTGTCTGGAGCCGTTGCACCAAGAGGTTGCGGCGGACTTCCAGGAGCTGTTCACGTACCCCGACGCCGACGACCGGGGCCGCACTGCGGAACCCGTCGACGACGCCGAGGACGAGGACAGGCTCTATCTCGAGGACGGCCTGTTCGACCTCGAGCCCGTGCTGCGTGATGCGGTGGTGCTCGCACTGCCGATGCAGCCGGTGTGCCGGGAGACCTGTGCCGGCCTGTGTCCCGAATGCGGGATCAGGCTGGACGAGAACCCGGACCACCACCATGACGCCGTCGACATTCGTTGGGCGGCGTTGCAGGGACTCGTCGGAACCGTCAAGGACGACGAGAAGGACAACATGGGCGGCGCCGAAGCGGGCGTCGACGAGAAGCAGGAGAAGTAGCCGTGGCTGTTCCGAAGCGGAAGATGTCGCGCAGCAACACGCGCCACCGCCGGTCGCAGTGGAAGGCTGCGGTCCCCACCCTGGTTTCGTGTGAGCGTTGCCAGGAGCCGAAGCAGCAGCACATCGCGTGCCCGAGCTGCGGCACCTACAACAAGCGCCAGGTCCTCGAGGTCTGAGCGGCTGGTGAGAGGCCCGATGTCTGAGTTGTCCAACGCCAAGAAGCAGGCAGACAACGTCAACGCAGCCTCGTCCCACACGCTTCTGGAAGGGCGGCTCGGGTATCACCTCGAGTCCGCCCTTCTGGTGCGTGCGCTGACCCACCGTTCGTACGCGTACGAGAACGGCGGTCTGCCCACCAACGAGCGGCTCGAATTCCTCGGGGATTCGGTGCTCGGCCTGGTGGTCACCGACACGCTGTATCGCATCCACCCCGACCTGCCCGAAGGCCAGCTGGCCAAGTTGCGGGCCGCGGTGGTCAATTCGCGTGCGTTGGCGGAGGTCGGCCGTGGCCTCGAACTCGGTCTCTTCATCCGGCTCGGCCGGGGTGAAGAAGGCACGGGCGGCCGGGACAAGGCGTCCATCCTCGCCGACACCCTTGAAGCGGTGATCGGTGCGGTCTATCTCGACCAGGGCCTCGACGCGGCCTCGGAGCTGGTGCACCGGCTCTTCGACCCGCTGATCGAGAAGTCCTCGAACCTCGGCGCCGGCCTGGACTGGAAGACCAGCCTCCAGGAGCTCACCGCTGCCGAGGGGCTCGGAGTTCCGGAGTATCTCGTCACCGAGACCGGCCCGGACCACGAGAAGACCTTCACTGCTGCCGCCCGCGTCGGTGGTGTCTCGTACGGCACCGGCACCGGCCGCAGCAAGAAGGAAGCGGAGCAGCAGGCGGCGGAGTCCGCGTGGCGGGAGATCCGTGCCGCCGCGGACGAGCGCGCGGCTGCCGACAAGGCCGCCGCCGAGGTGGCGACCTCCGCGGAGGCTGCCGCTGATGCGGCGACCGACGCGGCGACCGACGCGGCAGGCGAAGAGGCCGCCGATACCTCTTCGTCCACGGAGTCCGCGGACCGGGCCTCGGCCTGAGTCCACGCTTCCGCTTTCCGCCGTGAGGCCCCTCGCTCCCTGGGAGCAAGGGGCCTCACGGATTTCGGTGGTGGGCGGAGCGGTACGCTGCGGGCGTCACCGCGAAAGTTCTGAAGGAGCCCCGTGCCCGAGCTGCCCGAGGTCGAAGTCGTACGTCGCGGACTCCAGCGCTGGGTCAGCGGACGCACGATCGCGGAGGTGCAGGTGCTGCACCCGCGTGCGGTCCGCCGGCATCTCGCCGGCGGCGAGGACTTCGCGGCTCGGCTCAAGGGTCACAGCGTTGGTGTGGCCCGCCGCCGCGGCAAGTACCTGTGGCTGCCGCTGGCGGACACGGACGCCTCGATCCTCGGCCACCTCGGCATGAGCGGCCAGCTCCTCGTGCAGCCGGAAGCCGCACCGGACGAGAAGCATCTGCGCATCCGTATCCGCTTCGACGACACCCTCGGCACCGAGCTGCGCTTTGTCGACCAGCGCACCTTCGGCGGGCTTTCGCTGCACGACAACACCCCTGAGGGACTGCCCGACGTCATCGCGCACATCGCCCGCGATCCGATCGACCCGGCCTTCGACGACGCGGCTTTCCACACCGCGCTGCGGCTGCGCCGTACGACCGTCAAGCGCGCGCTGCTCGACCAGTCGCTGATCAGCGGTGTCGGCAACATCTACGCGGACGAGGCGCTCTGGCGCGCGAAGCTCCACTACGAGCGCCCCACCGCGACCCTCACACGGCCGCGCTCGGTCGAACTCCTCGGCCACGTACGGGGCGTGTTGGTCGCCGCCCTCGCCGTCGGGGGCACCAGCTTCGACAGCCTGTATGTGAACGTGAACGGCGAATCAGGCTACTTCGCACGGTCGTTGGACGTGTACGGCCGCGAGGACGAGCCGTGCCGTCGCTGTGGCACGCCGATGCGCCGCCGCCCCTGGATGAACCGGTCCAGCTACTTCTGCCCGCGTTGTCAGCGGCCGCCGCGCACCTCGTCGTAAGTGTCGCGTGCCGCCAGTACCTCGGGCATCCGCCCCTCCACGAATCGGATGAGGGTCAGCAGCCGCTCCGCGACCTGGCGTCCCAGCGGGGTGAGTTCGTAGTCGACCCGCGGCGGATTGGTCGGCTGCGCGTCCCGTCGTACGAGCCCGTCGCGCTCCAGCGCCTGCAAGGTCTGGGACAGCATCTTCTCGCTCACACCGTCGATCCGCCGCCGCAGCTCGTTGAAGCGGAACGTGCCTTCGTGAAGCGCTCCCAGCGTGAGGCTGCCCCAGCGGCCGGTGACGTCCTCCAGCGTGTCGCGCGACGGGCACTGGCGGGAGAACACGTCAAAGGCGAGGTCGCCGCCCGGACAGACCCCGGTGCTCTCTTCCTGCGCACTGGTCTCCATGTCGACACCATACTCCGATGCAGCGCTAACTAGTGGGTTGCGCTATCTGGAAGTTAGTGCTCTTCTGGTGTCACCACCGACGAGCACACCGCTTTCGAGGAGACCCCTACCGTGACCACGCCTGTTGTCTCGATTGCCTACCACTCCGGGTACGGCCACACCGCCGTCATCGCCGAGGCCGTCCGCGAAGGAGCGGCCGCCGCCGGCGCCACCGTTCACCTGATCAAGGTCGACGAGATCGACGAGGCCCAGTGGGAGCTGCTCGACGGCTCCGACGCCATCGTCTTCGGGTCGCCCACCTACATGGGGACCGCGTCCGGTGCCTTCCACCAGTTCGCGCAGGACACCTCCAAGCGCTGGTTCACCGACGCCTGGAAGGACAAGCTGGCGGCCGGCTTCTCCAACTCCGGCTCCAAGAGCGGCGACAAGCTGCACACCCTGCAGTTCTTCGCGACGCTCGCCGCCCAGCACGGTATGCACTGGGTGAACCTCGGGCTCAAGCCCGGCTGGAACTCCACCGAGGGTTCCGAGCACGACCTCAACCGCCTGGGCTTCTTCTCCGGCGCCGCAGCCCAGACCAACTCCGACGAGGGCCCGGAGGGCGTGCACAAGGCCGACATCGCGACCGCGGAGCATCTCGGCCGCCGGGTGGCGGAGACCGCCCGCACTTTCATCGCGGGGCGGGCAGCCGTCGCCGCCTGACCCTGCATGACCTTGCCTCACCCGCCTGACAAGGAAGAAGGCCCCGTCACCGAGGTGACGGGGCCTTCTCGCGTACGTACGACCGGCTAGAAGCCGAAGTCCTGCGTCCACCAGGGGCCGCCGGCGCCCAGGTGCACGCCGACGCCCATGGTCTTGTAGTCGCAGTTCAGTATGTTCGCGCGGTGACCGTCGCTGTTCATCCAGGAGGTCATCACCGCAACAGCGTCGGCCTGCCCGCGAGCGATGTTCTCGCCGCCGAGCCCCTGCACACCCGCCTTGTCGGCACGGTCCCAGGGCGTCGCCCCTTCGGGGCTGGTGTGGTCGAAAAAGCCACGCGCGGCCATGTCGTCGCTGAAGTTCCCGGCCAGCGCCGCAAGCGGTGCACTGGCCTGCACCGGGCTGCACCCCACCTTCGCGCGCTCATCGTTGACCAGGCGGAGCACCTTGCCCTCGGCGGCCGCGGCGGTCTCCGCACCCGAGGAGACGGGGGGCTTGGCCGCCGCGGACGGCCGCTCGGGCGCAGGCGACTTCTTACGGGCCGGGGCGGCGCTCTTCGTCTGCTTCTGCGCCTCAGGGGCCTTCGCCTCAGGGGCCTTCGGCTGCTTCGAGGGCGTCGCCGACGGCTTGGTCGGCGTGGGCGAGGGAGTCTTCGACGGCGCCTGTGGGCGCGGGGCGCTCTGGCTCGCGGGGGCCGAGGCCCCGTTCGTCGGCTCCGCGCTCGCGTCGCCCTGGGTCTGCAGCTGCGCGGAACCCTCGGCGCGTACCCGCCCGGCGGAGTCGTTGCCGTGACCGACGGTGAACTTGTCGCCGCCAGGGAGCAGGCCGGTCGTGACGGCCACGGCACCTACGGCCATGGCTGCGGAGGCGCCGAGCAGTCCGGTGCGTACGGGTACAAGGCCCCGCTTCTTCCGGCGTGCACCACCCCGGTGCCGGCCTTCCGAGCCGTCCGCGTAGTCATCTGCAACGGGTGCGGCGGCGGAGCGTCGATGGCGTCCCATGCGCTGTGCCTTCCTGGTACTCGACGGTCAATCGTCAACATGACTCACCCATACGAGTGAGACTCATTGCGACGGGACTGTAGCCCATGTGGCGAGGGGGTGAAGTGATCGGAAATCTATTGGCCAGTTACCGTGCACGCATGAACGATGTTGCGCGGCTCACCGCGTGGGTACGCGGCCGAGTACAGGGAGTGGGCTTCCGCTGGTTCACCAGGGCAAATGCATTGGAGATCGGCGGCCTGACCGGCTTCGCGATCAATCTTGACGATGGCAGGGTGCAGGTTGTGGCAGAGGGGCCACGTGAGAATTGCCACCGTTTGCTGGAATGGCTTCGCTCCGACGACACACCCGGCCGGGTCGAAGGAGTCACCGAGATCTGGGACACGCCCCGCGGTGGATACGAGGACTTCGCGATCAGGTGATGATCACCGCGCAATTCGGCGCAACGAAGATCGCCGCCTATGCCGACGGCACCTGCCGCGGTGGAAATGGCCTGGTGGTTGCCAAGAACGGCTTGTCGTGCCAGGCTGCGGCAGTAAGGATGATCTCTACGCCCCCAGGGCCCCGCAGTGTGGCTCCGCCGCTTCTTTCGCGGCCGTGAGCCCCGGGTTGGCCCGTTGATACGGGGCGTGATCGTGTTGACCGTCAAACTTTTTGGTGAGACTCTGGAAGCCCCGCGCACCTTAGCTGTTTGGCAGTACAAATCGCAGTGCTAGCAAGTAACAATCACTGTCGAGCACCGCGGGTGCGAAATCCCTCACGACCCACACCGCATTCGGTCGGTCACTCAGTGTGGAGGACCATCCATCATGGCAAAGGCGCTTCTCGGTTACGTCGGCGGTTCCGACCCGCGACTCCTCGCCGAGATGCGACGGCTGCAGCAGCGCGTCCAGGACCTCGAATCCGAGCTTGTACGGATCCAGTCCGAGAATGACGCGCTCAACGCTGCCGTTGCTCAGCACCCTGGAGAGTCGCTGCTCAACGGCATCGACATCGACGTGCACCAGCCGGAGCCCGCGCTCACCTGAGCAGGGGCGATCAGCTGGAGTTCATCGCGCAAGATATGCAAGGGACGCTTCGGCGTCCCTTCTTTCTTTTCCCGCCCTGCCTCGCCCCTTGCAGTCCTTCCCTTACCGTCTGATGTGCCCTGCACCTTCATAGGTGAAACCGGGAGCGCTTTGTCTTGCGGGGTGACAACCCCCAGACCTTCAGTCGAAAATCCCACGTGGCAGGCCGGAGTGGAGCAGCTCCGGCGGTCCGAGCGAAGCGAAAGGTAGAGTCCGGCGGCGTGCACCTCAAGGCCATGACCCTGCGCGGGTTCAAATCCTTCGCCTCCGCCACGACGCTGCGTTTCGAGCCCGGCATCACCTGCGTCGTGGGCCCCAACGGCTCCGGCAAGTCCAATGTGGTGGACGCGCTCTCCTGGGTCATGGGAGAGCAGGGGGCCAAGTCGCTGCGTGGCGGCAAGATGGAGGACGTCATCTTCGCCGGGACGACCGGGCGGCCTCCGCTCGGCCGCGCCGAGGTCTCCCTCACCATCGACAACTCCGACGGCGCGCTTCCCATCGACTACGCCGAAGTCACCATCACGCGGATCATGTTCCGCAACGGCGGCAGTGAATATCAGCTCAATGGCGACACCTGCCGGCTTCTCGATATCCAGGAACTCCTCTCCGACTCCGGCATTGGCCGCGAGATGCACGTCATCGTCGGACAGGGCCAGCTCGACTCCGTACTGCATGCCGATCCGATGGGGCGACGGGCCTTCATCGAGGAGGCCGCCGGTGTTCTCAAGCACCGTAAGCGCAAGGAAAAGGCGCTGCGGAAGCTGGACTCGATGCAGGCCAACCTCGCCCGCGTGCAGGATCTGACCGACGAACTGCGCCGCCAGCTCAAGCCGCTGGGACGGCAGGCCGCGGTGGCCCGACGGGCCGCCGTCATCCAGGCCGATCTGCGCGATGCCCGGCTGCGGCTGCTCGCCGACGATCTCGTACGGCTCCGGGAGGCACTGCGCGGTGAGATCGCCGACGAGGCCGCGCTCAAGGAACGCAAGGACAGGGCCGAGGCGGAGCTCAAGGCCGCGCTGACACGCGAGGCGGAGCTCGAGGACGAGGTACGGCGGCTGGCGCCGCGGCTGCAGCGGGCCCAGCAGAGCTGGTACGAACTCTCCCAGCTGGCCGAGCGGGTGCGCGGCACGATCTCACTGGCCGACGCGCGGGTGAAGAGCGCGACCGCGGCCCCGGCGGAGGAGCGACGCGGCCGCGACCCCGAGGACATGGAGCGCGAGGCCGCCCGGATCCGTGAGCAGGAGGCGGAGCTGGAGGCCGCGCTGGAGGCGGCGGAGCACGCGTTGGAGGACACCGTCACGCACCGCGCCGAGCTGGAGCGGGAGCTGGCGGTCGAGGAGCGCCGGCTCAAGGACGTCGCGCGGGCGATCGCCGACCGGCGGGAGGGGCTGGCCCGGCTCAACGGCCAGGTCAACGCGGCCCGTTCGCGGGCGGCCTCCGCGCAGGCCGAGATCGACCGGCTGGCCGCGGCGCGCGACGAGGCCCAGGAGCGGGCCGTCGCGGCTCAGGAGGAGTACGAGCAGCTCAAGGCCGAGGTCGACGGTCTTGACGCGGGCGATGCCGAGCTGGGGGAGCGGCACGACGCGGCCAAGCGTGACCTGGCCGAGGCGGAGACGGCGCTGAGCGCGGCCCGCGAGGAGCTCACCGGCGCCGAGCGCAAGCGCGCCGCCGTCGCCGCCCGCCGGGAGGCGCTCGCCCTGGGGCTGCGCCGCAAGGACGGCACGGGTGCGCTGCTCGGCGCGAAGGACCGCCTCACGGGGCTGCTCGGGCCGGCCGCGGAACTGCTCGGTGTGACCCCGGGCTTCGAGGTTCCGGTGGCAGCGGCGCTGGGTGCGGCGGCGGACGCCATCGCCGTGGCCGACCCGGCGACCGCCGCCGAGGCGCTGCGGCTGCTGCGCAAGACCGACGCCGGACGCGCCGCCATACTGCTCGGCGGCGCCCCCGAATCCGTACCGCAGGCGCAGCGCTCCGACGGTCCTCCGTACGCTGCCGACCTGGTGCGCGGGCCCGCGGAACTGATGCCCGCCGTGCGCCGGTTGCTGCACGGCATGGTCGTCGTCGGGACGCTGGAGGACGCCGAGGACCTGGTCTGCTCGCGGCCCGAGCTCACCGCCGTGACCGCAGAAGGAGACGTCCTCGGAGCGCACTTCGCGCAGGGCGGCTCCGCCGGGGCGCCGAGCCTGCTCGAGGTGCAGGCCTCCGTCGACGAGGCCGCCGCCGAGCTGGAGGAGCTGGCCGTACGGTGCGAGGAGCTGTCGGCGGCCCAGCGGCAGGCCGCGGGGCGGCGCGGTGAATGCGCCGCGCTCGTCGAGGAACTGGGAGAGCGCCGCCGGGCCGCCGACCGCGAGAAGTCCGCGGTGTCCGGGCAGCTGGGGCGGCTGTCCGGACAGGCGCGCGGTGCTGCGGGCGAGGCCGAGCGGACGACCGCGGCCGCCGCCAGGGCCCAGGAGGCGCTGGAGCGGGCGCGCGAGGAGGCGGAGGAGCTGGCCGAGCGGCTGCTCGTCGCCGAGGAGGCGCCCGCGGAGGAGGAGCCGGATACGCATGTACGGGACCGGCTCGCGGCCGACGGCGCCAACGCACGCCAGACCGAGATGGAGGCCCGCCTCCAGGTCCGTACACATGAGGAGCGTGTGAAGGGGCTCGCGGGGCGTGCTGACGCGCTCGACCGGGGAGCGCGCGCCGAGCGCGAGGCCCGGGCACGCGCCGAACAGCGGCGCGCCCGGCTGCGTCACGAGGCGGAGGTCGCCGCCGCGGTGGCGAGCGGCGCCCGCCAGCTCCTGGCGCATGTAGAGGTCTCGCTGGTGCGGGCCGAGGCGGAGCGGGTCGCCGCCGAGGCGGCCAAGGCCGAGCGCGAGCAGGATCTGGGCGCCGCCCGTAATCAGGGACGCGACCTCAAGAGCGAGCTCGACAAACTCACTGATTCAGTTCACCGGGGCGAGGTACTCGGGGCCGAGAAGCGGCTGCGGATCGAGCAGCTGGAGACCAGGGCCCTGGAGGAACTGGGTGTGGAACCGGCCGGGCTGATCGCCGAGTACGGCCCCGACCAGCTGGTGCCGCCGTCCCTGCCGGCCGAGGGAGAGGAACTGCCTGATGACCCGGAGCACCCGCGCAACCAGCCGAGACCGTTCGTACGCGGAGAGCAGGAGAAGCGTCTCAAGTCCGCCGAACGGGCGTATCAGCAACTCGGCAAGGTGAATCCGCTCGCCCTGGAGGAGTTCTCGGCGCTGGAGGAGCGGCACAAGTTCCTCTCCGAGCAGCTTGAAGACCTGAAGAAGACCAGGACCGACCTGCTGCAGGTGATCAAGGAGGTCGACGAGCGCGTCGAGCAGGTCTTCACGGAGGCGTACCGGGACACCGCCCGCGAGTTCGAGGGTGTCTTCTCGCGGCTCTTCCCCGGTGGCGAGGGCCGGCTGATCCTGACCGATCCCGACAACATGCTCACCACCGGCGTGGATGTCGAGGCCAGACCGCCCGGCAAGAAGGTCAAGCGGCTGTCGCTGCTGTCGGGCGGCGAGCGGTCGCTGACGGCCGTCGCGCTGCTGGTGTCGATCTTCAAGGCCCGGCCGAGCCCGTTCTATGTGATGGACGAGGTCGAGGCGGCGCTCGACGACACCAACCTCCAGCGGCTGATCCGGATCATGCAGGAGCTCCAGGAGTCCTCGCAGCTGATCGTGATCACGCACCAGAAGCGGACGATGGAGGTTGCGGACGCGCTGTACGGCGTCTCCATGCAGGGTGACGGCGTCTCCAAGGTCATCAGCCAGCGTCTTCGCTGACAGGTCTTCAACTCTTCAATTCTTGAACACAAGTCCCTCACATGACTGCCTGGAACTTCTTAAGGATCAGGTCTTGACTTCGAAACTTGAACGAATAGTCTCTGCAGCGTTGCTTTTACCTTCAAGTGGTGGGTGGCAGGAAGTTGTGCGCCACTTGAAGGGCTCGCCCCCCACGCCCGGCGACGCTGCCGGACGGCCCCAGGAGTACACGTGACCAGCACTGAGCAGCCACAGCCGACATCGGGAGGCCGACAGGCCCACCCCGAACATCTCGGCCATGTCATCTTCATCACGGCCGCCGCCGCGATGGGTGGCTTCCTCTTCGGTTACGACAGCTCAGTGATCAACGGCGCCGTCGAAGCCATCCGGGACCGCTACGACATCGGCTCGGGAACGCTCGCCCAGGTCATCGCCATCGCCCTGATCGGCTGCGCCATCGGCGCCGCGACCGCCGGCCGGATCGCCGACCGTATCGGCCGCATCCGCTGTATGCAGATCGCAGCCGTGCTCTTCACCGCGAGTGCCATCGGCTCCGCTCTCCCGTTCGCCCTGTGGGACCTCGCCTTCTGGCGCATCATCGGCGGCTTCGCCATCGGCATGGCCTCGGTCATCGGCCCGGCCTATATCGCCGAGGTGTCGCCGGCCGCCTACCGCGGCCGGCTCGGCTCCTTCCAGCAGGCCGCGATCGTCATCGGCATCGCCATCTCCCAGCTGGTGAACTACGCCATCCTGCAGCTCGCCGACGGCAAGCAGCGCGGCGAGATGCTCGGTATCGAGGCCTGGCAGTGGATGCTCGGCGTCATGGTCGTCCCGGCGGTGCTCTACGGACTGCTCTCCTTCGCGATCCCCGAGTCGCCCCGCTTCCTGATCTCCGTAGGAAAGACCGACAAGGCGAAGGAGGTCCTCGGCGAGGTCGAGGGCCACAAGATCGACCTGGACGCCCGCGTCGCCGAGATCGAACTCGCGATGCGCCGCGAGCACAAGTCGACCTTCAAGGACCTGCTGGGCGGCCGCTTCAACTTCCTGCCCATCGTCTGGGTCGGCATCGGACTCTCCCTCTTCCAGCAGTTCGTCGGCATCAACGTCGTCTTCTACTACTCCGCGGCGCTGTGGCAGTCGGTCGGCATCGACCCGGCCAGCTCGTTCTTCTACTCGTTCACCACGTCGATCATCAACATCATCGGCACAGTGATCGCTATGGTCCTGGTCGACCGGGTCGGCAGGCGTCCGCTCGCCCTCGTCGGCTCGGCCGGTATGGCGATCGCTCTCGCCTTCGAGGCCTGGGCCTTCTCCGCCGACCTCGTCGACGGCAAGCTGCCCAGCACCCAGGGCGCCGTCGCCCTGATCGCCGCGCATGTCTTCGTGCTCTTCTTCGCCCTCTCGTGGGGCGTCGTGGTCTGGGTCCTCCTCGGCGAGATGTTCCCGAACAGGATCCGCGCCGCCGCGCTCGGCGTCGCCGCCTCCGCGCAGTGGATCGCCAACTGGCTCATCACCGTGAGCTTCCCGAGCCTGGCGGACTGGAACCTCTCCGGCACGTACATCATCTACACATTCTTCGCCGCGCTCTCGATCCCCTTCGTACTTCTGTTCGTCAAGGAGACCAAGGGCAAGGCGTTGGAGGAGATGGGCTAATCCCCGCTGCCCCGCTCCTCACCACGGAACTGCCCCGGCTCAGCTCTTGAGCCGGGGCAGTTCCGTTTCGCTGCGGCGGGACGGGTACGGAGGTCACCGTTCACGGGCGGTGACTGCCCTCGGCTCAGCCCTTGAGCCGAGGGAGAACGCGCTCCGCGAAGAGGTGCAGGCTGCGCCAGCCCTCATCCAGCGGCATCCCGCCGCACAGCGGGTGCAGCACCAGACTCTCCCCGCCGGCCTCCGCGCACTCGTCCGGTGCGACGACCCGGTAGACACCCTCGCGCCGCAACTCCTCGACGGTGGTGGCCTGCGAGCGCACCGCCGAGCGGATGTCCTTGGACTGCCAGGAGGCGTACATCCGAGCCTCGTGCAGGAAATGCTCGCCGTACGTGGCCCAGGTGCGGTCCGGGTCCTCCGATATGTGCAGCAAATGGGTCTTCGCTGCCGGCATCATCGTCCAGCCCTCCGTCCCGTACTCCGCGCGCCGCTCGTGGTAGTACGCCTCCAGCTCCGGCAGATGCGCGCTCGGGAAGAAGGGCAGTCCGAACCGGGCGGCGCGACGGGCAGCGGCCTGCGAGGAGCCGCCCACCAGCAGCAGCGGATGCGGCTGTGTGTATGGGCGGGGAGTGACCAGGACGGTGCGGCCGCGGTACTCGAACGGCTCACCCGTCCATGCCTTCAGCAGCGTCTCGAGGAGCTCGTCCTGGAGCTTGCCGCGCCGGCCCCACTCGACGCCCAACTGCGCGTACTCCTCGGGCCGGTAGCCGATGCCGGCCACCGTGACCAGCCGGCCCTTGCCGATCAGATCGAGTACGGCGATGTCCTCGGCCAGCCGCAGCGGATCATAGAGCGGGCCGATGATCGCGGAGACGGTGACCGCGATACGGCGCGTGGAGCCGAGCACCGAGCCGGCGAAGACGAAAGGGGAGGGCAGCCAGTTGTTGGTGGCGCCGTGGTGCTCCTCGGTCTGGATGCTGTCGATGCCGCGGTCGTCGGCGTACGCGGCCATCTCGAGCGCGGCGCGATAGCGGGCCGCGAGGGTCTCGGGCGTCGCGTCGGGATCGACGAGATTGAAGCGGGCCACTGTGAAGGCCATGGGAACGGTCCCCTCCGCCGGGTGTGCTGTGTCTTCCCGGGGGACAACCCCGGGACCCGCGGCCGAAGAACAGGTCGGCGGGGCTGAACGGACAGCGGAGGGAGACGGTAGCTGACGAAACGTCAGATGGACAGGGGTGCGGGGTCCGGTTCTGCGACCGGTGCGGCCGGAACCTGTTCCTGTGTCCGAGGCGGCACCGCGTACAGAACCGCCGCGACGACGATCGTGGCCGCCAAGCCCAGTCCGTTCTTCCCGACCCACGACGAAGCGAGCGGACCGCCGACCGCCGAGCCGACCATCGCCGTGCTGGAGGCAGTGCGGGGGAGGTGCGGGGGAGGTAGCGAGCGAAGTCGGGGCCCGAGGGGACCCGGCTGATACCGCCCGCCGCGACGGTGCCGATGCCCGCGACCACCATCGCCGTCGACCCGGCCGGCTTGTCGCAGCCGCCGCGCTTGCCGGCGATGGAGTTCAGGCCCACGATCCCGTACGAGAGGACCGGCGCCGCGGTGGCCGACGATCAGCACCTGCCAGAAGTTCAGGCCGTTGAAGACGATCATCCCCGCGCCCACCGTGAGCAACAGCACACTGATGTTGGCGGCGACCCAGGTGGGGAAGAGTTCGCGGACGTGGCCGGTGCGCTCGCCGTCAGGTACGGGTTCGAGGCCACGAGTCTCTGTCGCGCCTTCGGATTCGGAGGCGTACGGCATGAAAAAAGCTCCGCACAGGGGTGGCGGACTCCGGGGTTTCCGGGTCTCCGCGGACGAGGCGGATGGCTAAAGCCAGAACCACCAGCATCGTCCGTATCCCCCAAAGGGTTCAAATGGAGTCCGTCGTCCTTGTGTGATCCTCTGAGGCCGCTCTGTGTGAGCGGTCGTGGCCGATACTGGGTGGGTTATGGAAATCGTCATCCTTGCTGTAGTCATCGCCCTGGTCGCGGTCGGCGCGATCAGCGGGCTCGTGGTCAGCAGCCGCAAGAAGAAGCAGCTGCCGCCCTCGGCACCGTCGAGTACGCCGACCATCACTGCCCCGCCCGCCGAGCCTCAGGTCGGTGAGGACGCCGCACCGACGGTCGAGGAACCGCGCCGCACGATCGAGGAGGTCGACCTCCCCGACACCGCCGAGGCGGTCGGGACCCCGGCCGCCGTCGAGGATCCGGTCGTCGCGGCGCCCCCCGTCCCCGAGATCGAGATCCCCGAGCCGACCGCGGGCCGGCTGGTCCGGCTGCGCGCCCGCCTCGCCCGCTCCCAGAACTCCCTCGGCAAGGGGCTGCTCACGCTCCTGTCGCGCGAGCACCTCGACGAGGAGACCTGGGAGGAGATCGAGGACACGCTGCTCACCGCGGATGTCGGCGTCGCGCCGACCCAGGAGCTGGTCGAGCGGCTGCGCGAGCGCGTACGGGTGCTCGGTACGCGTACCCCCGACGAGCTGCGTTTCCTGCTGCGAGAGGAGCTGCTGCACCTCCTCGGTACCGACTTCGACCGCGCGGTGAAGACCGAGGGCGGTCTGGACACCCCCGGTGTCGTCATGGTCGTCGGCGTCAACGGCACCGGAAAGACGACGACGACCGGCAAGCTGGCGCGGGTCCTGGTCGCGGACGGCCGCTCCGTGGTGCTCGGCGCGGCGGACACGTTCCGCGCCGCTGCCGCGGACCAGCTGCAGACCTGGGGTGAACGGGTCGGCGCACGCACGGTGCGCGGCCCCGAGGGCGGTGACCCGGCATCGATCGCGTTCGACGCGGTCAAGGAGGGCATCGCCGAGGGCGCGGACGTCGTACTCATCGACACGGCGGGCCGGCTGCACACCAAGACGGGCTTGATGGACGAGCTCGGCAAGGTCAAGCGCGTCGTCGAGAAGCACGGCCCGCTGGACGAGATCCTGCTGGTCCTGGACGCCACGACCGGTCAGAACGGTCTGGTGCAGGCGCGGGTGTTCGCGGAGGTCGTGGACATCACCGGCATCGTGCTGACCAAGCTGGACGGTACGGCCAAGGGTGGCATCGTCATCGCGGTCCAGCGCGAACTGGGTGTACCGGTGAAGCTGGTGGGCCTGGGTGAGGGGCCGGACGATCTGGCGCCGTTCGAGCCGGAGGCGTTCGTCGACGCGCTGATCGGCGAGTAGCTGTCCCTGGGTGGGCCCGCTTTTCGTACCGGGGCTCCGCCCGGGCCCCCGCGCCTCAATCGCCGGCGGGGCTGAAATTCAGCCGTCCGGCGATTGAGGACACAGGGCGTACGGGCGGTCCCGCTGCGCGCGAGACCCGCGCGTCAGGGAAAGGTGCGGTGGCAGACGTACGCCAAGGTCCCCAGCAGCAGCCGCGCCTCCGGCGGAGCCGTCGCCGTGTCCAGGGACGGGGGCCGGAGCCAGCTCACCGGCCCCAGGCCCGCCTGGTCGGACGGCGGAGCCATGATGTGGTCACCGGTGCCCAGGCAGTACAGGTCCAGGTCCGCGTCGTCCCAGCCCATCCGGTAGAGCAGCTCCGGGAGTTCGGCCGCCGCGCCGGTGGCGACGAAGAACTGGCAGCGGCCGTCCGGCGTCGCCGAGACCGGGCCGAGCGGGAGGCCCATCCGCTCCAGGCGCAGCAGTGCGCGGCGGCCGGCCGGGGCGGCGACGTCGAGGATGTCGAAGGTGCGGCCGACCGGCAGGAGCAGGGACGCGCCCGGCACCTCCGCCCATGCCTTGGTGACCTCGTCCAGGGTGGCGCCGGCGGGAACCTCGGCGGCGAAGTCGAGAGGGTGGGCGCCCGGGGATGTACAGTCCGGGGCGCCACAGGAGCACCGGCCTGACGCGGCTCGCGCGCCAGGGATCACGGCCCAGCCCCACAGTCCCGTGTACTCGGCCACCACTGTGCACTCCGTGGTACGGCCGCGGCGCCGTGAGCCGGGCCTGATTTCCCTGGTCCCCCGGCTGCCGCCGATCGTGAAGCCCATGCCCCCTCCAACGGGTCGTCAACGCCGGTGGTTACGACCCGAAGTCTCCCCGTAACACTGCGTCGCAGTCGGTGAAGCTCCGGCGGCGTGCGGTAGCGCGAGGGGTGGTGCGGACCATGCCGAGCGCCTGTGCGTGCAACGCTCCGCTGCCTCCTGATCGTCGTATGTCAAGTGAATCGCGCCCGACGGTAAGCGAGTTCATTCGAAGGGGTGGCGAATGGTGGCGTTTCTGGAATCTCCCTCACTGGAGGGGTGATCGTAGGACTACTTTCAGTACACGAATCCTGGAGTTCTGCGCACCCATGGGTATGCCGGAGGCAACTCGGCTTCCTGTTCGATGGGGCGCAACCTCCGTACAGGCGGTCTCAACTCACGGCATTCTGGTAGGGGTTCGAGTACCAAGGCATTCAGTGGATGGGGGCGTTCCCGTGGGCGGCACCGGCGCAGACGGTACGAATACCGACAAGCGCCCGAACGAGCAATTGAGTTCGTGGTTCGTGCGCAGCGGTTGGTCGAAGGGCGAGCTCGCGCGCCAAGTGAACCGCCGGGCACGCCAGATGGGCGCACACCACATCAGCACGGACACCTCACGCGTGCGCCGCTGGCTCGACGGCGAGCAGCCGCGTGAGCCGATCCCGCGCATCCTTTCCGAGCTGTTCTCCGAGCGTTTCGGCAGCGTCGTCGCCATCGAGGACCTCGGACTGCGCTCGGCGCACCAGTCACCCTCGGTGTCCGGAGTGGATCTGCCCTGGGCGGGCCCGCAGACCGTCGCACTGCTCAGCGAGTTCTCGCGCAGCGACCTGATGCTGGCGCGGCGCGGCTTCCTCGGGACCTCGCTCGCACTGGCCGCGGGACCCGCTCTCGTCGAGCCGCTGCAGCGCTGGCTGGTGCCGTCGCCGGTCGGCGAGCCGGGACAGCCGGCGCCGGCCGCCATGCGCAGGGCCTCCCGGCTCTCCAAGCCCGAGCTCGAGCTGCTGGAGTCCACCACCGCGATGTTCCGCCAGTGGGACGCGCAGTGCGGCGGCGGGCTGCGCCGCAAGGCGGTCGTGGGCCAGCTCCACGAAGTAACCGATCTGCTCCAGGAGCCGCAGCCCTCGACCACCGCCCAGCGGCTGTTCAAATGCGCTGCCGAGCTCGCGGAGCTGGCCGGCTGGATGAGTTACGACGTCGGCCTGCAGCCCACCGCGCAGAAATACTTCGTACTGGCCCTGCACGCCGCCAAGGAAGCGGTCGACAAGCCGCTCGGCTCGTACATCCTGTCCTCGATGAGCCGCCAGATGATCCACCTCGGGCGGCCCGAGGACGCCCTGGAACTCATCCATCTGGCGCAGTACGGCAGCCGCGACTGCGCGACCGCGCGCACCCAGGCGATGCTGTATGCGATGGAGGCCCGCGCTTACGCCAATATGGGCCAGCCCAGCAAGTGCAAGCGAGCCGTCCGGATGGCCGAGGACACCTTCGCCGACGCCGGTCTCGACGGCGAGTCCGAGCCCGACTGGATCCGCTTCTTCTCCGAGGCCGAGCTCAACGGCGAGAACGCCCACTCGTACCGCGACCTTGCCTATGTGGCAGGACGAAGCCCTACGTACGCCTCGCTCGCCGAGCCGGTGATGGAGCGCGCCGTAGACCTCTTCGGCAAGGACGAGGAGCACCAGCGGTCGTACGCACTCAATCTGGTCGGCATGGCCACGGTCCATCTCCTGAAGAAGGAGCCCGAGCAGTCCATGGTCCTGGCCGGACGGGCGCTCACCGTCGCCAAGAAGGTCCGCTCCGAGCGGGTCAACACCCGACTGCGCAAGACCGTCGACACGGCGGCCCGGGACTTCGGAGACGTAGCCGAAGTCGCACACTTCACCGACGAGCTCACAGCCCTGCTCCCCGAAACCGCGGAAGCGGTCTGAGCGGACGGCGCCCACCGGACCCCGGTCGCGACGATCACCCCGGACAACCCGACTCGGCTCCCCCCCCCCGCGCCAGGTCAGCCGGGTGGCCGTCGCGGCCGGTCGTGATGTGCGCAGAGGATACTCCCGGGCCCCTCACCCGACCCGCCTGTTCATGGGGGCGTAACACGCAGGACCCCTTCGTCACTGCGGCGAAACATCGAGTGGCATCGACGGAAACCGCGCTGCGCCAACCTCATGGCGCATAACCGGCCCGCCCGTATCCGCACAGGCTTCGCCCGCACGCGGCCGCACCAACAACGAGGAGACGCCGATGCCTCCAGGCATCTCGACGCTTGCCGCAGACGCTCCGACGCTGTCTGCCGCCAACACCGGCTTCATGCTCATCTGCTCCGCCCTGGTGATGATCATGACCCCGGGCCTGGCCTTCTTCTACGGAGGCATGGTCCGGGTCAAGAGCACCCTCAACATGCTGATGATGAGTTTCATCAGCCTCGGCATCGTCACGATCCTGTGGGTGCTGTACGGATTCAGCGCCGCCTTCGGCACCGACAAGGGCGGCTTCATCGGCTGGACCTCGGACTATGTCGGACTGAGCGGCATCGGCATCACCCAGCTGTGGGACGGCTACACCATCCCGATTTATGTCTTCGCCGTCTTCCAGCTGATGTTCGCGATCATCACGCCCGCGCTGATAAGCGGTGCGCTCGCGGACCGCGTGAAGTTCTCCGCCTGGGCGCTGTTCGTGGCGCTGTGGGTCACCGTCGTCTACTTCCCGGTCGCGCACTGGGTGTGGGGCGCGGGCGGCTGGCTCTTCGAGCTCGGCGTCATCGACTTCGCAGGCGGTACGGCCGTCCATATCAACGCGGGCGCCGCGGCTCTCGGTGTGATCCTCGTCATCGGCAAGCGCGTCGGCTTCAAGAAGGACCCGATGCGGCCGCACAGCCTGCCGCTGGTGATGCTCGGTGCCGGGCTCCTGTGGTTCGGCTGGTTCGGCTTCAACGCCGGCTCGTGGCTCGGCAACGACGACGGCGTCGGCGCGGTGATGTTCCTCAACACCCAGGTCGCCACCGCCGCCGCCATGCTCGCCTGGCTGGCGTACGAGAAGATCCGCCACGGCGCGTTCACCACGCTGGGCGCCGCCTCCGGCGCCGTCGCGGGTCTGGTCGCCATCACCCCGTCCGGCGGCTCCTGCTCGCCGCTCGGCGCCATCGGGATCGGCGCCATCGCCGGTCTGCTCTGCGCCATGGCCGTCGGTCTGAAGTTCAAGTTCGGCTACGACGACTCCCTCGATGTCGTCGGCGTCCACCTCGTCGGCGGTGTCGCCGGCTCGCTGCTCGTCGGCTTCTTCGCCACCGGCGGTGTCCAGTCCGACGCCAAGGGCCTCTTCTACGGCGGCGGACTCGACCAGCTGGGCAAGCAGGCCGTCGGTGTCTTCGCGGTGCTGGCCTACTCTCTGGTGGCATCGGCGATCCTCGCCTTCCTCCTCGACAAGACCATCGGTATGCGGGTGGACGAGGACGTCGAGGTATCCGGAATCGACCAGGACGAGCACGCCGAAACCGCGTACGACTTCAGCGGTGCCGGCGGCGGTGCCGGCACCCGCAAGGCCGTAACCGCGCCGGGCGACTCCGTGGCAGCCGCAGCTCAGACCAAGAAGGTGGACGCATGAAGCTCATCACCGCAGTCGTGAAGCCACACCGGCTGGACGAGATCAAGGAGGCCCTGCAGGCCTTCGGCGTCCAGGGGCTCACGGTGACGGAGGCCAGCGGATACGGCCGCCAGCGCGGCCACACCGAGGTCTACCGCGGCGCGGAGTACACCGTCGACCTGGTCCCGAAGATCCGTATCGAGGTACTGGTCGAGGACGGCGACGCCGAACAGCTCATCGATGTCGTCGTCAAGGCGGCCCGTACGGGCAAGATCGGGGACGGCAAGGTGTGGAGCGTACCGGTCGACACGGCGGTACGGGTGCGGACCGGCGAACGCGGACCTGACGCACTGTAAGCGCTCGACAGAACAGGAGCTGCTGGGTGACGAGCCTCGAAGTGACCACCGAAGCGGAAGACTCGGGACCCAGCGGCTATGCGGCGGCCCGGCTGCGCCTTCTCAGTGAGAAGGAGCGGCCCGGGCCGCCGCGCCGTGCCGCCCTGGCGAAGCTGACCGACGACTGGCTGTCCGCGCTGTTCACCACCGCCTGTCTGGAGGCCGGGGTGCGGGGCGCGGCGCTCGTCGCCGTCGGCGGCTACGGGCGCGGCGAGCTGTCGCCGCGCAGCGACCTCGATCTGCTCCTGCTGCACGACGGCGGCGCGGATGCCGGTGCGATCGCCACTCTCGCCGACCGGATCTGGTACCCGGTGTGGGATCTGGGGCTGGCCCTCGACCACTCCGTACGCACCCCGGCCGAGGCCCGCAAGACCGCGGGCGAGGACCTCAAGGTGCAGCTCGGGCTGCTGGACGCACGCCCGGTCGTGGGCGATCTGGGGCTGGTGGCCGGGCTGCGCACCGCCGTACTGGCCGACTGGCGCAACCAGGCGCCCAAGCGGCTGCCCGAACTGGACGAACTGTGCCGTGAACGGGCCGAGCGCCAGGGCGAGTTGCAGTTCCTCCTCGAACCCGACCTCAAGGAGGCGCGGGGCGGGCTGCGGGACGCCACCGCGCTGCGCGCCGTTGCCGCTTCCTGGCTCGCCGACGCGCCGCGCGAGGGCCTCGCCGAGGCCCGCAGGCGGCTGCTGGACGCCCGGGACGCGCTGCATCTGGCCACCGGCCGGGCCACCGACCGGCTCGCGCTCCAGGAGCAGGACCAGGTGGCCACCGAGCTCGGTCTGCTGGACGCCGACGCGCTGCTGCGGCAGGTCTACGAGGCGGCGCGCACCGTCTCGTACGCCACGGACGTCACCTGGCGTGAGGTGAACCGGGTGCTCAGGGCACGGTCCCTGCGGCCGCGGCTGCGGTCGATGCTGACCGGCGGGCGCACTCCGCAGCCCGAGCGCAGCCCGCTCGCCGAAGGCGTCGTCGAACAGGACGGCGAAGTGGTGCTCGCCCGCGCCGCACGGCCGGAACGCGACCCGGTGCTCCCGCTACGGGCCGCCGCAGCCGCCGCCCAGTCCGGGCTGCCGATCTCCCTGCACGCCGTACGCCGGCTCGCGGCCGCCGCCCGACCGCTGCCGGTGCCGTGGCCCGCCGAGGCCCGCGAGGAGCTCGTCACCCTGCTCGGCGCGGGGGAGTCGACGGTCGCGGTCTGGGAGGCGCTGGAGGCCGAGGGCCTGATCACCCAGCTGCTGCCCGACTGGGAGCGCGTACGGTGCCGGCCGCAGCGCAATCCCGTGCACACCTGGACCGTCGACCGCCACCTCGTCGAGGCTGCGGTCAAGGCCTCGTCCCTCACCCGCCGCGTCGGCCGCCCCGACCTGCTGCTGGTCGCGGCCCTGCTGCACGACATCGGCAAGGGCTGGCCCGGCGACCACTCGGTGGCCGGCGAGACCATCGCCAAGGACCTCGCGACCCGGATCGGATTCGACCGCGCCGACGTGGCCGTCATCGCCACGCTCGTACGCCACCATCTGCTGCTCGTCGAAACGGCGACCCGGCGCGATCTGGACGACCCGGCGACCGTCGCCGCGGTCGCCTCCGTCGTCGGTTCGGCGGGCACCCTCGAGCTGCTGCACGCCCTCACCGAGGCCGACGCCCTCGCCACCGGACCCGCGGCCTGGTCGTCCTGGCGCGGTTCGCTGGTTGCCGACCTGGTCAGGCGGGTCGCCGCGGTTCTCGCCGGCGACGTCCCGCCCGAGGCGGAGCCCGCCGCGCCCAGTGCCGAGCAGGAACGGCTCGCCATCGAGGCACTGCGCACCGGTGAACCGGTGCTCGCGCTGCACGCCCACACCGAGCGGCCCGAGCAGCCCCAGGAACCGGACCAGCCCGAACCCGTCGGCGTGGAACTGCTGATCGCTCTGCCCGACCAGCCGGGTGTGCTGCCCGCCGCGGCCGGCGTGCTCGCTCTGCACCGGCTGACCGTCCGCGCCGCCGACCTGCGCTCCATCGACCTGCCCACCGAGCTCGGCGAGTCCGTAGGCGTACTGCTGCTGAGCTGGCGGGTGGCGGCCGAGTACGGATCGCTGCCACAGGCCGCCCGGCTCCGCGCCGATCTCGTACGGGCGCTGGACGGAACGCTCGACATTCCGGCCAGGCTCGCCGAACGTGAGGCCGCGTACCCGCGCCGGCGCGGGGTCAAGGCCCCGCCGCCGCGGGTGACCGTCGCCGCCGCGGGCTCCCGGCTCGCGACGGTGATCGAGGTCCGCGCCCAGGACGCGCCCGGACTGCTGCACCGGATCGGCCGCGCGCTGGACGAGTCGGCGGTACGGGTCCGCAGCGCCCATGTCTCCACACTGGGCGCGAACGCCGTCGACGCCTTCTATGTCACGGGCCTCGAAGGCGCGCCGCTGCCCCCGGAACAGGCCTCCGAGACCGCCCGTACGCTCGAGGCGACGCTGCGCGCCTGAGGTGAGACCGGCCACGGGGCATACCCCACCGCGCGCGGCCGGATACCCTGGGGGACACTGTCCGCCCGCTCCCGACCCGAGGATCCGCGACCACCGTGTTCGACACCCTCTCCGACCGCCTTGCCGCGACATTCAAGAATCTCCGGGGCAAGGGCCGCCTGTCCGAGGCGGACATCGACGCCACGGCGCGCGAGATCCGTATCGCGCTGCTCGAAGCGGACGTGGCGCTGCCCGTCGTCCGGGCCTTCATCAAGCAGGTCAAGGAGCGTGCGGCCGGCTCCGAGGTCTCGCAGGCGCTGAACCCGGCGCAGCAGGTCATCAAGATCGTCAACGAGGAGCTCATCGGCATCCTCGGCGGCGAGACCCGCCGCCTCCGTTTCGCCAAGCAGCCGCCGACCGTGATCATGCTCGCGGGTCTGCAGGGTGCGGGTAAGACGACGCTGGCCGGAAAGCTGGGTCTCTGGCTCAAGGGCCAGGGGCACTCGCCGCTGCTCGTCGCCTGTGACCTGCAGCGTCCCAATGCCGTCAACCAGCTGGCCGTCGTCGCCGAGCGCGCGGGCGTTTCGGTGTACGCGCCGGAGCCGGGCAACGGCGTCGGCGACCCGGTCAAGGTCGCCAAGGACTCCATCGAGCACGCCAAGGCCAAGCAGTACGACGTGGTCATCGTCGACACCGCGGGCCGCCTCGGTATCGACCAGGAGCTGATGCAGCAGGCCGCGGACATCCGCGACGCCGTCAGCCCCGACGAGGTTCTCTTCGTCGTCGACGCGATGATCGGTCAGGACGCGGTCAACACCGCGGAGGCCTTCCGCGACGGCGTCGGCTTCGACGGCGTGGTGCTCGCCAAGCTCGACGGTGACGCCCGTGGTGGTGCCGCGCTCTCCATCGCGCATGTCACCGGCCGCCAGATCATGTTCGCCTCCAACGGCGAGAAGCTGGACGACTTCGACGCGTTCCACCCGGACCGCATGGCGTCCCGCATCCTCGGCATGGGCGACATGCTCAGCCTGATCGAGAAGGCCGAGCAGACCTTCAGCCAGGAAGAGGCCGCCAAGATGGCCTCCAAGCTGGCGAGCAGCAAGGGCAAGGACTTCACGCTCGACGACTTCCTGGCGCAGATGGAGCAGGTCAGGAAGATGGGCTCCATCTCCAAGCTGCTCGGGATGCTGCCCGGCATGGGGCAGATCAAGGACCAGATCAACAACATCGACGAGCGGGACGTGGACCGTATCTCCGCGATCATCAAGTCGATGACCCCGGCCGAGCGCCAGGACCCGACGATCATCAACGGTTCGCGCCGGGCCCGTGTCGCCAAGGGTTCCGGCGTCGAGGTCAGCGCCGTGAAGGGCCTGGTGGAGCGCTTCTTCGAGGCCCGCAAGATGATGTCGAAGATGGCCCAGGGCGGCGGGATGCCGGGTATGCCCGGGATGCCGGGCATGGGCGGCGGTCCCGGCCGTCAGAAGAAGCAGATCAAGCAGGCCAAGGGCAAGCGCAAGAGCGGTAACCCCATGAAGCGCAAGGCCGAGGAGCAGGCGGCAGCGGCGCGCCGCGAGCAGGCGGCGCAAGGTGGGGCGTTCGGACTTCCGGCCGGTGAGCCGGGCGAGGACTTCGAGCTGCCCGACGAGTTCAAGAAGTTCATGGGCTGAGATTTCGTCTGGTTGTACGTCGGTGTGGGCACCCGCCTGAGCGGGTGCCCACACCGCTTTTCTGGCTTAACGTCCGGATATGAGCAACCCCGTGCCGCCGCGTCAGACGCCGGACAAGCCGTGGCGCTCCGAGGGCGCGCCGCCGCCCTCTCCGCCCAGGAAGAAGATGCCCGGCGGCTGGGGCGGACTGATTCTCACCGCGCTCGCCGTCTATGTGATCGCCTACCTGCTGCTGTCCTTCTTCGGCAACGGCGGCGAGCCGACCATCCCGTACACGGAGTTCAGCAAGCAGGTCGCGGCCGGGAACGTCGCGAAGATCTACGCCAAGGGCGACTCGATCCAGGGGCAGCTCAAGAAGGAGTCGCCGATTCCCGACGGCAAGGGTGAGTACGCGAAGTTCAGAACCCAACGGCCGGCCTTCGCCGACGACAAGCTCTGGGAACAGCTGAGCAAGCACAAGGTCACCGTGACGGCGGAGCCGGTCCTCGTGCAGCGCAGCTTTCTGGCCAATCTGCTGCTCTCGCTCGTGCCGATGGCGCTGCTGATCCTGCTGTGGGTGTTCGCCGCCCGTCGGATGGGCGCGGTGATGGGCGGCGGCGTGTTCGGGCGCAGGGGCCCGCCCAAGCCGGTCGAGGTCGAGCCGGGCAGGCGCACGACCTTCGAGGACGTCGCCGGGATCGACGAGGTGAAGAGCGAGCTCAATGACGTCGTCGACTTCCTCAAGAACCCCGAGGCTTACCGGCGGATGGGCGCGAGGATGCCGGGCGGGGTGCTGTTGGCAGGGCCGCCCGGGACCGGCAAGACGCTGCTCGCGCGTGCGGTGGCGGGCGAGGCCGGGGTGCCGTTCTTTTCGGCGTCGGCGTCGGAGTACATCGAGATGATCGTCGGAGGCGGCGCGAGCCGGGTCCGCGAACTCTTCGCCGAGGCGCGCAAGGTGGCGCCCGCGATCATCTTCATCGACGAGATCGACACGATCGGGCGCGTGCGCGGCGCCGGCGCGGGTCTGGGCGGGCACGACGAGCGCGAGCAGAGGCTCAACCAGATCCTCACCGAGATGGACGTCCTCACCGGCTCCGAAGGCGTGGTCGTCCTGGCCGCGACCAACCGGGCCGATATCCTCGACCCCTCCCTGACCCGGCCCGGCCGCTTCGACCGGATCGTCCAGGTCTCGCCGCCCGACCGCGCCGACCGCGAGGCCATCCTCAAGATCCACACCCGGCGGACGCCACTGGCGAAGGACGTCGACCTGGGCGAGATCGCGGGTGCGACACCGGGGATGACGGGCGCGGATCTGGCCAATCTGGTCAACGAAGCGGTACTTCTCGCGGTCAAGCGCAAGCAGCCGGAGGTCACCCAGGCCGATGTCCGGGCTGCCCTGGAGAAGGTCCAGCTCGGCGCGGAGCGCCCGTTGGTCATGCCGGAGGAGGACCGCCGGCGCACCGCCTACCACGAGAGCGGCCACGCGCTCCTCGGCATGCTCCAGCCGGGCGCGGACCCGGTCCGCAAGGTCACCGTCGTGCCGCGCGGCCGGGCGTTGGGCGTCACGCTCTCCACCCCCGACGCGGACAGGTACGCGTACACCGAGGAGTATCTGCGCGGCCGCATCGTGGGTGCGCTGGGCGGCATGGCGGCCGAGCATGTGGTCTTCGATGTGATCACGACGGGCTCGGAGAGCGACCTGGAGCAGGTCACCCAGTTGGCCCGGGGCATGGTCGGCCGCTGGGGCATGAGCGAGCGGGTGGGCAGACTGACCGCGATCCCGGCCGACGTCCAGCAGCCGTACGGACTGAGCGCGGCACCCGCCACGCTGGACACGGTGGACCACGAGATGCGCCGCATCGTCGACGAGTGCTACGAGAGCGCGTGCCGCCAACTCCGCGAACACCGCGGCAAACTGGACGCTCTGGCAGGGGCGCTGCTGGAGAGCGAAACCCTGGACGAGGACGCGGCGTATCGCGCGGCGGGCATCCCGCACGTCGACAAGGAGACATAACGCCTCCGGCGTGCTCCGGGTCGGTCTCCTGCGACGCGCGGTGGGCGAGCGCCCACGGGCGACGGCTCCGGGTTGGGTCCGGCGCTGGCGGCGGTGGGCTTTTGCCGGGCGAGTCGTGGGGGCAGCGGCTGGGGTGGGTGCACGGGCGAGGGGCGGTGGCCTCGCCCGCGGTGCCTGCGGGTGCGGCCGGCGGTGGGGTGCCGTGCTCCGGGTTGGGTCCGGTGGTGGCGGCGGTGGGCTTTTGCCGGGCGAGTGCCTGCGGGTAGCCGGCTCGGGGTGCGGGGCTCGGGTCCGGTTGCGGCGACGCAGGGGCGGGCCGCGGCCGGGTGAATGCCTGTGGGCAGTGCCTTGGGCAGGGTGCCCGCCCTACGGATCCGGCTACCGGCGCGCAGCGGGCGGCGGCGCGAAGCTGCCGCCTCCGGGGTCCGGGGCTCGCCCCGGTTGCGGGAAGGGGCGGGTAGGGGAAAGGCCCCGTGCAGCGGCCCCGCACCCGCACCCCGCCTCCACCTCAAGGCGTACGCGCGATCAGATACCGGAACACATTCGGCATCCAGACCGTCCCGTCCCGCCTCCGGTACGGATGCAGCGCCTCCGTGATCTCCTTGTCCACCTGCGCCTGGTCCGTCGCCCGTACCGCCGCCGCATACAGCCCCGTCGACAGCAGCCCCCGCACCGCGCTCTCCATGTCCGCATAGCCGAACGGGCACGCCACCCGCCCCGAGCCGTCCGGCTTCAGGCCCGCCTGCGACGCGACGTCCTCCAGGTCGTCCCGCAGCGCCGGACGCCAGCCGCCCGCCGACCGCATACGGTCGGTCAGCCGGCCGGCCACCCGGAGCACTCCCGACGTGGCGCAGCGCTCCGGCGGGCCCCAGCCGGTGAGTACGACCGCGCTGCCGTGCTCCGACCGCTCGACCGCCGCCTCCAGCGCCGGCCCGAGCCCCTCGGAGTCGCCCGCCGCACAGCCGATCGGCTGAAACGCGGTGATCATGTTGTACAGCGGCCGGCGCACGTCGGCCGCTGCCGACGCGAGGTTGTCCAGCAGCTCGGCATCCCGCGTCCGGCCATCACGGTCCCGGGCCTCCCGAGCCCCCCGCCCACCCTGAGGCTCCGGAGCCATCCGTTCCCGTGCCAGCGCGAGCCGCTCACCGTCCGCGTCGACCCCGGTCACGCCCGCACCGCGCGACGCGGCGATCAGCAGGGCGAGGCCGGAGCCGCAGTCGAGGCCGAGCAGCCGCGTCCAGGAGCCGACCTCCAGGCGCTCGTACACCGCCTCGTAGAGCGGCACGAGCATCCGTTCCTGGATCTCGGCCCAGTCCCGAGCGCGCGCACACGCCTCCGCCGGAGACGGAGCCGCCGATGCCGCGTGGGGTCGGTGCTGGACGAGCGTTGGTGTCATCGAAGCGCCCCAATCCGCCAAGAGGTCAGCCGAGCCCTGAAGGACAGCCCCCCGTGTGCGTACGCCTGCGCCCCCCGTATGCCAGAGAACTGCGCATGCGTCCCCAAGTCCAGGGGGCGTATGGCAATGCTTGTGTGCCCCGCGCGTGCGCCCCGGGCTAGCTGGCCGATTCACGTCTCTCACCCGTGTCGCCGTACGATGCGCGCCATGGCAAAGGCACCCGTTCTCACGCCCCAGGCGGAAGATTTCCCACGCTGGTACCAGGACCTGATCAACAAGGCCGAACTGGCGGACAACGGCCCGGTGCGCGGCACCATGGTCATCCGACCCTACGGATACGGCCTGTGGGAGCGGATGCAGCAGGAGATGGACGCCCGCATCAAGGACGCGGGTGCCCAGAACGCCTACTTCCCGCTCTTCATCCCTCAGTCTTACCTGACAAGGGAAGCTGAGCATGTCGAGGGCTTCGCGCCCGAGCTCGCGGTCGTCACGCACGGTGGCGGAAAGGAGCTCGACGAGCCCGTCGTCGTGCGCCCCACCTCCGAGACGATCATCAACGAGTACTTCTCGAAGTGGATCCAGAGCTACCGCGATCTGCCGCTGCTGATCAACCAGTGGGCCAATGTGGTCCGTTGGGAGATGCGTCCGCGCGTCTTCCTCCGTACGACGGAGTTCCTCTGGCAGGAGGGCCACACCGCCCACGCCACCTACGAGGACGCCCGCGACTTTGCCGCGTACATCCACCGGGACGTATACGCGGACTTCATGATCAACGTCCTCGGCATCGATGTGGTGCTCGGCCGCAAGACGCCCAAGGAGCGCTTCGCCGGAGCCATCAACACCCTCACGCTCGAAGGCATGATGGGCGACGGCAAGGCCCTGCAGATGGGTACGAGCCACGAGCTCGGCACCAACTTCTCCAAGGCGTTCAACACCACGTATCTGTCGAAGGACGGCAAGCAGGAACTGGCCTGGCAGACCTCCTGGGGCACTTCCACCCGGATGGTCGGCGGCCTGATCATGTCGCACGGCGACGACAACGGACTGCGCGTCCCGCCGCGTCTGGCGGCCGTCCAGGTCGTCGTCATGGCCATCAAGGGCGACGAAGCGGTCGCCAAGGTCCGCGAGATCGGCGACCGGCTGAAGGCCGCGGGCCTGCGCGTCCAGGTCGACGACCGTACCGACACGCCCTTCGGCCGCCGCGCGGTCGACTGGGAGCTCAAGGGCGTTCCGGTACGGATCGAGATCGGCCCGCGCGATCTGGAGGCGGGCACCGCGATGCTGGCCCGTCGCATTCCGGGGGGCAAGGAGCCGGTACGGATCGAGGCACTGGCTGAGTTGCTGCCGAGGGTTCTCGAGGAGGACCAGGCGCAGTTGCTGAAGGAATCGCGCGACCGTCGCGAGTCTCGTACGACTGATGTGACAACGATCGAGGAGGCCGCCGAGGCCGCGGTCGCCGGCGGCTGGGCCCGTATCCCGTGGTCGACGCTGGGCCACGAGGGCGAGGCCGAGCTCGCCGAGCAGGCCGTGTCCGTACGGTGTCTGGTCGCCGAGGACGGGTCGGTGCCCGACGCCGACGACGCCCCGGGTACTGTCGCGATCGTGGCCCGCGCCTACTGACGCGCACGCGCCCCACAGAGCAACTGACGCCCCGGCGTGCGGACTTCGTCTACGCGCTGGGGCGTACGCGCCGCTACGTACCACCTTGATGCGAGCTGCGAAGCTTCTCCGCAGATCAGCGCACCCGCCCTCGTCAGGGCGCATCATTGGCAACTGACGGGTACGTGCAAATTATTTGAGATGCCCCGGAATGGAACCCGCGAGCGTTCCGGCTCGTTATCACGACGTGAGCACGACACCACCTGTTCTCGCCGCAGAGCTGGCACAGGCGTGGGCCGATATTCAGCGGCACCACCCCGAGCTGCCGGATCTTGCCGCGCCCGAGTCCCTGATCGGAGAGTCCTCGTCCGCCTGCGGCGCCGAGCTCTCCTTCGAGCGACTGCTTCACGAGGCAGTCCACGGCATCGCCGCCGCCAGAGGTGTCCGCGACACCTCACGCGCCGGCCGCTACCACAACCGCCGATTCCTGGCGATCGCCGAGGAGATGGGCCTGGACCATGTTGATGAGCCGCATCCCAGCAGCGGTTTCTCGCTGGTCGCGCTCAATCCCGAGGCGAAGCGGCGGTACCGCCCCACCATTGAGAGACTTCAGCGCGCCCTCAAGGCGCACACGGTGGCCACGGCCGCCGACACCAAGCGCAGCTTCCGCGGGCCCGCTGCCCGCCACGGCTCCTCCGGCGGCGGGGTGCGCGTCAAGGCTGTCTGCGACTGCGGCCGCAATGTCCGGGTCGTACCCTCGGTCCTCGCCCAGGCGCCGATCGTCTGCGGTGGCTGCGGCAAGCCCTTCCGTATCCCGGAGGTAGTGGGCGCGGCGAGCTGACCGCGTCCGCCGGCCGGGATCGCGCCGCCGACGGGGGCGGTGCGACGCAGGCCGGGCGAGAGCGCACCGCAGGTGTGTGGCACAATGGCTAGCTGTACTCGACAGCCGCACAGGAACCCTCTCGCCTCCGGCTGACGCGTCCATCGGGCACCCGAGTACCGCAACCCCACGTGGCATCTCGTTGTGCCCAACCACGTCAAGACCAGGAGACACCACTCCAGTGGCAGTCAAGATCAAGCTGAAGCGTCTGGGCAAGATCCGTTCGCCTCACTACCGCATCGTCGTCGCCGACTCCCGTACCCGCCGTGACGGCCGGGCCATCGAGGAGATCGGTCTGTACCACCCGGTGCAGAACCCCTCACGCATCGAGGTCAACTCGGAGCGCGCGCAGTACTGGCTGTCCGTCGGCGCCCAGCCGACCGAGCCGGTCCTCGCCATCCTGAAGCTCACCGGTGACTGGCAGAAGCACAAGGGTCTGCCGGCCCCGGCGCCGCTGCTGGTCGCGGAGCCGAAGGACAAGCGCGCCGCGTTCGAGGCCTTCAGCAAGGCCTTCGAGGGCGACGAGCCGAAGGGTGAGGCGATCACCCCGAAGGCGAAGAAGGCTGACAAGAAGGCAGACGCGGCCGAGGCTGCGTCCACCGAGTCGACCGAGGCCTGAGCATGCTCGAGGAGGCTCTCGAGCACCTCGTGAAGGGCATCGTCGACAACCCGGACGATGTGCAAGTGGCCTCGCGCGATCTGCGCCGTGGTCGCGTGCTCGAGGTCCGGGTACACCCCGACGATCTCGGTAAGGTGATCGGCCGTAACGGCCGCACCGCACGCGCCCTGCGCACCGTCGTGGGCGCCATCGGCGGCCGTGGCATCCGCGTCGACCTTGTCGACGTGGACCAGGTTCGCTGACATACGCAACACCGGCACGGGCCGGGGAGGGCCTTCGGTCCTTCCCGGCTCGTGGCTGTTTGCGGGCCCGTGGCTGTTTGCGACCATGAGCCCACGACCGCAATCATCAATCGAGGAACCACGACGGTGGGAACCCGGTCCGCGAGAGCGGCGGCGGTTCAGCCGCAAAGGAGTGCAGTGCAGCTGGTAGTCGCGCGGATCGGCCGCGCCCACGGGATCAAGGGCGAGGTCACCGTCGAGGTGCGTACGGACGAGCCGGAGCTGCGGCTCGGGCCCGGAGCCGTACTGGCCACCGACCCGGCCTCCGCCGGACCGCTGACCATCGAGACCGGCCGGGTGCACAGCGGCCGGCTGCTGTTGCGCTTCGAGGGCGTACGGGACCGCAATGCCGCCGAAGCCCTGCGCAACACGCTGCTCATCGCCGAGGTGGACCCGGAGGAGTTCCCGGAGGACCCCGAGGAGTTCTACGACCACCAGCTGATGGACCTCGACGTGGTCCTCGTGGACGGCACCGAAATCGGCCGGATCACCGAGATCAGCCATCTGCCCTCGCAGGACCTGTTCATCGTCGAACGGCCGGACGGCAGCGAGCTGATGATCCCCTTCGTCGAGGCGATCGTGACCGAGATCGACCTCGAGAAGCAGCGCGCCGTCATCAGCCCGCCGCCGGGGCTGATCGACGAGAGCGAGGCCGAGATCGCTTCGTCGAGGGATGCGTCGGAGGACGACGCCTGATGCGGCTCGACGTCGTCACGATCTTCCCCGAGTACCTGGAACCGCTGAACGTGTCGCTTGTCGGCAAGGCGCGCGCGCGTGGGCAGCTCGATGTCCATGTGCACGATCTGCGCGAGTGGACGTACGACCGGCACAACACCGTCGACGACACCCCCTACGGCGGCGGCCCCGGCATGGTCATGAAGACCGAGCCCTGGGGCGACTCCCTCGACGAGGTGCTGGCGAGCGGCTACGAGGCCGGCGCGCACGGCCCCGTCCTGGTCGTCCCCACCCCCAGCGGCCGCCCCTTCACCCAGGAGCTCGCCGTCGATCTCTCCGAGCGGCCGTGGCTGATTTTCACCCCCGCCCGCTACGAAGGCATCGACCGCCGGGTCATGGACGAGTACGCGACCCGGATGCCGGTCCACGAGGTATCCATCGGCGATTACGTCCTGGCCGGCGGCGAGGCGGCCGTACTGGTGATCACGGAGGCAGTGGCCCGGCTGCTGCCCGGTGTCCTCGGCAACGCCGAGTCGCACCGGGACGACTCCTTCGCACCCGGCGCGATGGCCAATCTGCTGGAGGGACCCGTCTACACCAAGCCGCCCGAGTGGCGTGGGCGCGCGATTCCGGACGTGCTGGTCAGCGGGCACCACGGCAGGATCGCGCGGTGGCGACGGGACGAGGCGTTCCGTCGCACAGCCCTCAACAGGCCTGATCTGATCGAGCGTTGCGACCCGGCTGCCTTCGACAAGAAAGACCGGGAGATCCTCTCCATCCTGGGCTGGTCACCGGAGCCCGGCGGCCGATTTTGGCGCAGGCCCGAGGCCGTGGAAGAATAGGCCGCTGCTGTACGTCCAGTCGGCGCCCCTGCCACAGGGGGAACGACGCCCGCTCGACGCGAACAGCACCCTGACTCCCATCTCGATCATTCCGCTGATGACCTGTGGCATCGGCGAGGAAGCAGACCAACATGGCTCACCTGCTCGACAACGTCAACGCCGCTTCGCTGCGCAGCGACGTCCCCGCCTTCCGTCCCGGCGACACCGTGAACGTCCACGTGCGCGTCATCGAGGGCAACCGCTCGCGTATCCAGCAGTTCAAGGGCGTTGTCATCCGCCGCCAGGGCTCGGGCGTCAGCGAGACCTTCACGGTCCGCAAGGTCTCCTTCTCCGTCGGCGTCGAGCGCACCTTCCCGGTGCACAGCCCGATCTTCGAGAAGATCGAGCTCGTCACCCGCGGTGACGTCCGTCGCGCCAAGCTCTACTACCTGCGCGAACTGCGCGGCAAGGCTGCCAAGATCAAGGAGAAGCGCGACAACTGAGCTCCGGCTCACACTTCGCGCTCAGCTTGGGAGCAACCCAGTCACAGGGCGGCCGGATAGGCTCTGGGCCGATGGACACCGAAGCGAAGCACACGGAGCGCGACCGCTCTTCCGCCCCCGAAGCCGGGGGAGAGGGAGAGGGGTCGCGCTTCGCGCGTTCCGCGCGCCCCTCCGGGCGGCGTTCCCCGCGGCCATCCGGAGGGCTGGGTAAACGCCTCTCCGGGCTGTCCTGGCGTACGGCGGGGCTGCTCGGCGTCGCGTGCACGGTGCTCGTGCTGCTGTTCAGTCATTTCGTGCTGCAGCCCTTCCAGATCCCCAGCCGCTCCATGGAGCCCACCCTGCAGGTCGGTGACCGGGTGCTGGTGGACAAGCTGGCGTACCGTTTTGGTTCCCAGCCCGAGCGGGGAGACGTCGTCGTCTTCGACGGCACGGGATCCTTCGTACGAGAGGGCGTGAAAGAAAATCCGGTCAGCAGGCTGACGCGCGGGGCGCTCGCGGCGCTGGGGCTGGCCGAGCCGGCCGAGACCGACTTCGTGAAGCGCGTGGTGGGTGTTGGTGGTGACCGTGTGGTCTGCTGCGACAAAGGGGGCAGGGTCGAGGTGAACGGCGTACCGGTCGACGAGAGATATCTGCACCCCGATGACGTGCCTTCGGAGGTCCCCTTCGACATCGTCGTCCCCGAGGGCACGCTGTGGGTCATGGGAGACCACCGGAGCAACTCCCGCGACTCCCGCGACCATCTCGGCGAGCCGGGCGGTGGCATGGTGCCCGTCGACAAGGTGATCGGGCGGGCGGACTGGATCGGTTGGCCGGTCGGCCGCTGGACCTCGCTGGAGCCGGCCGGGGCCTTCTCCCGCGTACCGGATCCGGGTCGAATGCCGGGCGGAGCCCATGGGTAGCCGCGGGCGTAGTGCGAGCCATCGGGCCGACACCCGGCTGCCCACCGGGACACGGCCCACGGACGGCGCCAGGCCGCTGCCGGGCCGTGCGGAGCGGCGCAGGCTGGCACAGAAGGTGAAGCGCAAACGCCGCCGGTCGGCCGTGAAGGAAATACCCCTTCTGATCACCGTGGCGCTGATGATCGCCCTGGTCCTGAAGACATTTCTGGTGCAGGCCTTCGTGATCCCGTCGGGCTCGATGGAGCAGACGATCCGGATCCAGGACCGCGTGCTGGTGGACAAGCTCACGCCGTGGTTCGGCTCGAAGCCGCAGCGCGGCGATGTCGTCGTCTTCAAGGACCCTGGCGGCTGGCTGCCGCCGAATGAGCAGCAGAAGGAAGACCCGATCGGCGTCAAGCAGGTCAAGCAGGGGCTGACCTTCATCGGCCTGCTGCCTTCGGACGACGAGCAGGACCTGATCAAACGGGTGGTCGCGGTCGGCGGGGACACCGTCAAGTGCTGCGACAAGGACGGTCGGATCACCGTCAACGGCGTACCGCTCATCGAGCCGTATCTGAACCCCGGCAACGTTCCCTCGACGATCAAGTTCGAGGTCAAGGTGCCGGCCGGGCGGATATTCGTGATGGGTGACCACCGGTCCAATTCGGCCGACTCGCGCTTCCACCTCGACGAGAAGGACCGCGGCACGGTTTCGGAGGGCGAGGTCGTCGGCCGCGCGGTCGTCATCGGCTGGCCCATCGGCCACTGGCGGAAGCTGGAGGAGCCGGAGACGTACACATCCGTGCCGAACGCGCGCGCCGGGGCGACTTCGGCACTCCGTGGGTCGAATAGTGTGTCCCCTCAGGATCTGAACGGAATGATCCTGCTCCCGAGCCCTGCGGAACTCCCGCTCGTTATGGGAGTGATGGGCCTGTTCCGACTTCGGGGCAGGCGGTTCGCACGGAGTGAGGAGTGGATGTGGGGGATGTGGCGGTCGGCGCACGATCCGGACACGACGAGCCCGAGGAGAGGCCCGGGAAGCTCGACGAGTCAACCCCGGCCGTGACACACGATTCGGCCGGGACACCGGGGACCGCCGGGGCGACGGGTGCTGAGGGCGCCGAGAGGGCTGATGACGCCGAGATGGCTGAGGGCGGATCGTCGGTGGGCAGTCGTACGGGACAGAAGAAGCACCGATCCTTCTGGAAGGAACTGCCGCTCCTGATCGGTATCGCGCTGCTTCTCGCGCTCCTGATCAAAACGTTCCTGGTGCAGGCGTTCTCGATCCCCTCGGACTCGATGCAGAACACCCTGCAGCGGGGCGACCGGGTCCTGGTGGACAAGCTCACCCCGTGGTTCGGCTCGGAGCCCGAGCGCGGCGAGGTCGTGGTTTTCCACGATCCGGGCGGCTGGCTGGACGGTGAACCCACCCCCAACCCGAACGCCGTTCAGAAATTCCTCAGCTTCATCGGCCTGATGCCGTCGGCCGAGGAGAAGGACCTGATCAAGCGGACGATCGCGGTTGCCGGTGACACGGTGGAGTGCAAGAAGGGCGGCCCGGTCAAGGTCAACGGGAAGGCGTTGGTCGAGCCGTACATCTTCCCCGGTGACACTCCCTGTGACGACCAGCCCTTCGGCCCGTTCAAGGTGCCCAAGGACCGGATCTGGGTGATGGGCGACCACCGCCAGAACTCCCAGGACTCCCGGTACCACATGGCCGATGCGCGCGGCGGCTTCGTCCCGGTCGACAAGGTCGTGGGGCGCGCTGTCGTGGTCGCCTGGCCGGTCAACCGCTGGGCCACCCTGTCGGTGCCGGACACCTTCGACCAGCCCGGAATCAACGCCGCTGCGGCTGTTCTGCCCGCGGCTCCTGCGGCGATGGGCCTCGCGGGAGCACTGCCGATCGTGCTCTGGCGCAGGAGGAGGCTGACCGGCGGGCGTACCGCCGGGTAGGGTGCCGTCCCAGATCGCCGATCTCCGAGGGTTGACTCGACTCTCGGGGACCGAATCTCCGAAGTGGGGAGCGCTGGGATGAGCAATACAGGACGTACGGAAGACGGCCGCGGCCGGCTCGGCAATGCACTGTCGGGCCTGGCCGTGGCCGTCGGCTGTGTGCTCTTCCTCGGAGGGTTCATCTGGGGAGCCGTGGTGTACCAGCCGTACACCGTGCCGACCGACTCGATGTCGCCGACCGTCGCGGCGGGCGACCGGGTCCTGGCGCAGCGGATAGACGGCGAGGAGGTACGCCGCGGGGACATCGTGGTCTTCCGCGACAAGCAGTGGGGCGATATGCCGATGGTGAAGCGTGTCGTCGGCGTGGGTGGTGACGCGATCGCGTGCTGCGGCGACGGTGGCCGGCTGACCGTCAACGGCAAGGCGATTGAAGAACCGTATTTGCTCGCCAAGGGGCCGGCCTCGAACAGCTTTACGGCGACGGTGCCCAAGGGGCAGCTGTTCCTGCTCGGTGACGAGCGTATGGGCTCGCTGGACTCGCGCGTACACCTCCAGGACCCGGGACATGGGTCGGTGCCGCGCTCGGCGGTCACGGCCCGGCTGGACGCCATCGCCTGGCCGCTGGACGGCGGCCTGCTGGACCGGCCGCAGGGTTTCGCGGTGCTGCCGGGCGGGGTGTCGCAGCCGGGGCCGGTGAAGCTGGTGCTCGGTTCGGTGGTGATCGGCGCCCTGCTGATCGTGGGCGGGGCGGCATACGGTCCGATCGCCCGGCGGCTGTCGAAGCCGCGGCGAGGGGCCTCGGGCAGTGGCGGCAGCGGACGCGGGAAAGCGACTGCCGGTGTCGGATGAGCGGCGGAAGGTCGCACGGGTGGTTCTGCTGGACCCGCAGGACCGCATTCTGCTGATGCACGGATACGAGCCCGAGGACCCGGCCGACAGCTGGTGGTTCACTCCGGGCGGCGGCCTGGAGGGCGACGAGACCCGGGAAGAGGCCGCGCTGCGCGAGCTGGCGGAGGAGACCGGGATCACAGAGGTGGAGCTGGGGCCGGTGCTGTGGCGCCGGACCTGCTCGTTTCCGTTCGACGGACGCCGCTGGGACCAGGACGAGTGGTACTTCCTGGCACGTACGACGCAGACGGCGACGGCCCCGGGAGGGCTGACGGAGCTTGAGCAGCGCAGTGTCGCGGGGCTGAGGTGGTGGACCTCCGCCGAACTGTCGGCGGCGCGTGAGACGGTGTATCCGACCAAGCTCGCCGAGCTGCTGCGTACGCTGCTCGACGAGGGTCCTCCGAGCGCGCCGGTGGTCCTGGCCCCCGAAATCGTCTAGGGGCGCGGGGGGCTGGCGCACAATAGGGGGACGCAAGGCTGAAGGGGAACATGCCATGAGCGCCGAGGACCTCGAGAAGTACGAGACCGAGATGGAGCTGAAGCTCTACCGGGAGTACCGAGATGTCGTCGGGCTGTTCAAATATGTGATCGAGACCGAGCGTCGTTTCTACCTCACCAATGATTACGAGATGCAGGTGCACTCGGTGCAGGGCGAGGTCTTCTTCGAAGTCTCGATGGCGGATGCCTGGGTCTGGGACATGTACCGACCGGCGAGGTTCGTCAAGCAGGTGCGGGTACTCACGTTCAAGGACGTGAATATCGAGGAGCTCAACAAGAGCGATCTCGAGCTTCCGGGTGGCTGATCCCCGGGTGGCTGAGTTATCCACAACGGGCGGGTTGTCCACCAAGATCCACTGGTGAGGATCTGACGCGTCACAGTCGGTGCCGGAGGTGGTGCCGAGATGAACGCGACGGGGGCACTGGGGCGGTACGGCGAGGAGCTGGCGGCGAGGCTGCTGGCAGAAGCCGGTATGACGGTGCTGGCGCGCAACTGGCGCTGTGGGCGGGCCGGTGAGATCGACATCGTCGCCCGGGACGGCGACGCGGTGGTCGTCTGCGAGGTCAAGACCCGCAGAGCGGGTTGCTTCGAGCATCCGATGGCTGCGGTCACGCCGAGAAAGGCGGAGCGGCTGAGACGGCTGGCCGAGTGCTGGCTGGAGAGGCACGGCGGGCCGCCGCCCGATGGGGTCCGCATCGATCTCGTGGGAGTGGTGCTGCCCCGACGTGGTGCGCCGCTCGTAGAGCATGCGCGGGGGGTGGCCTGAGATGGGGTTCGCGCGGGCGTGTTCCGTGGCGCTGGTGGGTGTCGAGGGCGTGGTGGTCGAGGTCCAGGCGGACCTGGAGCCGGGCGTGGCTGCGTTCACGCTGGTGGGGCTGCCGGACAAGAGCCTGGTGGAGAGCCGGGACCGGGTCAGGGCGGCGGTGGTGAACTCCGGTGCGGAGTGGCCGCAGAAGAAGCTCACGGTGGGGCTCAGCCCGGCATCCGTGCCCAAGAGCGGCAGTGGATTTGATCTCGCTGTGGCCTGCGCTGTACTGGGGGCGGCGGAGCGCATCGACCCGAAGGACATCGCCGATCTGGTGCTGATCGGGGAGCTGGGCCTGGACGGGCGCGTGCGGCCGGTGCGCGGAGTGCTGCCGGCCGTCCTCGCCGCGGCGGAGGCCGGCTACCGGCAGGTGGTCGTCCCGGAGCAGACCGCGGGGGAGGCCTCACTGGTACCGGGGGTCTCCGTGCTCGGCGTACGGAGTCTGCGACAGCTCATCGCCGTACTGACCAATGAACCGGTGCCGGAGGAGGAGCCGGCTCCGGCAGGCAGTCCGGACGCGATGCTGGCCGGGCTGATGGTGCCCGGCGCGGGGGTGGGCACCGGGCTCGCGTTGGAGCCGGTGGACGGCCCCGACCTGGCCGATGTCGCCGGGCAGCGCAAGGCACGCACGGCGTTGGAGGTCGCCGCGGCGGGCGGCCACCATCTGCTGCTGCACGGACCGCCGGGCGCCGGCAAGACGATGTTGGCGGAGCGGCTGCCCGGGGTGCTGCCACCGCTGACCCGGCGGGAGTCCCTGGAGGTCACCGCGGTGCACTCGGTGGCGGGCATTCTGCCGCCGGGTGAGCCTCTGGTACGTACGCCGCCGTATTGCGCGCCGCACCATTCGGCGACGATGCAGTCGCTCGTCGGCGGTGGCAACGGACTGCCGCGGCCCGGCGCGGTGTCGCTGGCACACCGGGGCGTGCTGTTCCTCGACGAGACTCCCGAATTTTCCGGCAAGGCGCTGGACGCTCTTCGGCAGCCGCTCGAATCCGGGCATGTGGTGGTGGCGCGGAGCGCGGGAGTGGTGCGGCTGCCCGCCCGTTTCCTGATGGTCCTCGCGGCCAACCCATGCCCTTGCGGACGGCACACCCTGCATGGCGCGGGGTGCGAATGCCCGCCGTCGGCGATCCGCCGCTACCAGGCGCGGTTGTCCGGACCGTTGCTCGACCGCGTCGATCTGCGCGTCGGAGTCGAGCCGGTCGACCGAGGCGATCTGCTGGGCCAGGGCGGTCGCGGCGAGCCGACGGCGGCCGTTGCGGCACGGGTACGGGCCGCGAGGGAGCGCACCGCGGCCCGGCTGCAGGGCACCCCGTGGACCGTCAACAGTGAGGTACCCGGCCATGAGCTGCGTACGCGCTGGCCGGTCGCGGCCGGGGCGCTGGCCGCGACCGAGCGGGACATGGAGCGCGGCCTGCTCACGGCCCGCGGCCTGGACCGGGTGCTGCGGGTGGCGTGGACGATCGCGGACCTCGCCGGGCGGGACCGGCCGCAGGAGTACGACGTGGATCTGGCCCTGGAGCTGCGTACGGGCATCTCGCGAGGCGTACCCATCGCGGTCGGCGGGGGAGGGCAGTGATGCCGGGCTCGGGAGCGGGGGACGAGGAGCGGGTGGCGCGGGCAGCGCTGACTCGGGTGATCGAGCCGGGTGACGAGCACGGCGGGCGGTGGTTGCGCGAGATCGGGGCCAGGGAGCTCATGGCCAGGCTCACCTCGCCGGAGTACGAGGAACCGGCACTGACCGGCGCTTCGGCCCGACGGCTGGCGGGCTACCGGATACGGGCGACGGGGGTCGAGCCCGACTGCGATCTGGCTGCGGTCGCCGCCGTCGGCGGCCGCTTCATCTGCCCCGGCGACCAGGAGTGGCCCACCCAGCTCGACGACCTCGGTGACGCCAGACCCATCGGGCTCTGGGTGCGTGGCCGGTCCGACCTGCGGAAATGGGCGCTCCGCTCGGTCGCAGTCGTTGGGGCCAGGGCCTGCACGCCGTACGGCGCTCATATGGCGACCAGCCTCGGCGCGGGGCTCGCCGAGCGCGGCTGGGTCGTGGTGTCGGGTGCCGCCTTCGGGGTCGACGGCTCGGCGCACCGAGGTGCACTGGCCGCGGGCGGGGCCACCGTCGCCGTGCTCGCCTGCGGGGTCGATGTCGTCTATCCGCGCGGTCATGCCGAGTTGATCGGGCGCATTGCGGAACAGGGCCTGGTCATTGGGGAGTTGGCGCCGGGCGACCACCCGACACCCAGCAGATTCATCCTCCGGAACCGGGTGATCGCCGCGCTCACCAGGGGCACTGTCGTTGTGGAGGCCGAGTACCGCAGCGGTTCGCTGGTGACCGCACGTAGTGCAGAGAAGCTGGGCCGCTTCACGATGGGAGTCCCGGGGCCCGCCACCAGTGGGCTCTCGGCCGGTGTGCATGCACTGCTGCGGGGTGAGGGCGTGCTGGTCACCGACGCCGCCGAAGTGGCGGAGCTGGTGGGCGACATCGGAGACCTCGCTCCAGACCGCCGGGGACCCGTGCTTCCCAGGGATCTGCTGGATCCCGTCAGCGCACGGGTCCTTGAAGCGCTGCCGGCCCGTGGCGCGGTCGCCGGAGCGCAGGTGGCCCGTGGTGCGGGGACGACGGCAGACGAGACGCTCGGCAGGCTGTACGAACTGCACTCGCTGGGTTTTGTCGAACGGCACGGCGACAGCTGGCAGTTGACGCGGAGCGCGATCCGCGGCTCGAACGCGCGGCGAGGCGGTACTTGACCTGGAGCATTCGGGTGAAAAGGTGATGTCGATGACCTTTGGAGCCCTGTCGATGGCACCTGAGGGGCCGATGCGCGCGGTGTCGGCCCCGGTTCGAAGGTGTGGCCGACGGCAGATACCCGCACAGGTTCGTTCCCCCGTCCTTCGCCCACCGCGACACCGCAGTCACGCTACGCTCACCAGAATTCCGGCCCAGACGCTCGTCCCCTCCCCATCACAGCAGAACGGCTCAAGGCAACGCATGCCCCAGCACACCTCCGGGTCTGACCGCGCGGCAGTGCCACCCGCTGCCCGTGGCACGGTGCGGCCCCCCGCTCCCTCGTCGCTCGAGGAGCTGTGGCGGTCGTACAAGGCCACGGGTGACGAGCGGCTGCGGGAGCAGTTGATCCTGCACTACTCGCCACTGGTGAAGTACGTCGCGGGCCGGGTGAGCGTGGGACTGCCGTCCAATGTTGAACAAGCGGACTTCGTCTCCTCCGGAGTATTCGGCCTCATCGACGCCATCGAGAAGTTCGATATCGACCGGTCGATCAAGTTCGAGACGTACGCCATCACCCGCATCCGCGGCGCGATGATCGACGAACTCCGCGCCCTGGACTGGATCCCGCGCTCCGTTCGGCAGAAGGCCAGGGCCGTGGAGCGCGCTTATGCCACGCTCGAGGCTCAGCTGAGGCGTACGCCCTCCGAGTGCGAGGTCGCCACCGAGATGGGCATCGCCGTCGAGGAACTCCACGCGGTTTTCAGCCAGTTGTCGCTGGCGAACGTCGTTGCGCTGGAGGAGCTGCTGCATGTCGGCGGCGAAGGCGGCGACCGGCTCAGCCTGATGGACACCCTTGAGGACACCGCCGCTGACAACCCGGTGGAGGTGGCCGAGGACCGGGAGCTGCGGCGGCTGCTCGCCCGCGCCATCAACACCCTGCCGGAGCGCGAAAAAACCGTCGTCACCCTCTACTACTACGAGGGCCTCACCCTCGCCGAGATCGGCAATGTCCTCGGCGTCACGGAGAGCAGAGTCAGCCAGATCCATACAAAGTCGGTTCTGCAACTCCGCGCGAAGCTGGCCGACGTCGGGCGCTGACGCGAATCTTCCCTGCCACGTCCGCAGACATCCGTAGAGTGGAGGCGTGCCCAGGATTCGAGCGGCCTCCGTGGCCGAGCACCGGACGATGCAGCGAGGCGCCCTGCTGGATGCCGCGCGCTCCCTCCTGTCCGAAGGCGGTACGGAGGCGTTGAGCTTCCCCGCCCTCGCCGAGCGCACCGGCCTGGCCAGGTCCTCCGTCTACGAGTACTTCCGCTCGCGCGCCGCGGTCGTCGAAGAGCTCTGCGCGGTCGACTTCCCCGTCTGGGCGGCGGAGGTCGAGGCCGCGATGGAGCGGGCGGACACGGCCGAGGGCAAGGTCGAGGCGTACGTACGCCAGCAACTGGAGCTCGTCGGGGACCGCCGCCACCGGGCGGTCGTCGCGATCTCCGCCAGCGAGCTGGACGCGGGGGCGCGGGAGAAGATCCGTGCCGCGCACGGCGGGCTGATCGCCATGATCGTCGAGGCGCTCGGAGAGCTGGGCCAGGACCAGCCGCGGCTTGCGGCGATGCTGCTGCAGGGCGTCGTGGACGCCTCGGTCCGCCGTATCGAACTCGGCGCAGCAGAGGACCCGGCGAAGATCGCCGACGCGGCCGTGTCCATGGCGCTGCGGGGCGTACGGGGCTGACTCCGCGCGGGCGCCCTCCACGGCCGCCGATGTGTCACGGCGGCCGTGACCACGAGCAGTACCGCGTGGAGCGCGTCCCCAGGCCCCGCGCCTGCAGTCCTCGCGCCGCCGGGCCACGCGACCGCAGCCCCCGCGACCGCAGGCGCGGCATGCGCCGCCGGTGGGGCCGCTTCCAGTGCCGGGACGCCGATGACCGGGAGCAGCCGGGACGGGCCGCGGCGCAGCAGCCAGGGCGGCAGCAGGGACAGCGGATCCAGATATTCCGTGCCGCGCAGCAGACCCCAGTGCAGGCAGCCCGCGGCACAGTGCGACGGTCCCGGGGCGACCGTGGCCACCACCTGGCCGGCGCTCACCGCCGTGCCCTCCGGCAGGAGGGGGCGAACCGGCTCGTATGTCGTGCGCAGCGGCGGCTCACCTGTACCGGTGAGGACGATGGAGAGCACTCCGCGGCCCGCGACCAGGCCCGCGAACGAGACCCGGCCGGGTGCCACGGCCCGTACCGGGGTGCCCGGCGGCGCGGCCAGATCCACTCCGCGGTGCCCCGGCCCGTAGACAGACGCCGGCGGCTCCCAGCCCCGTACGACCGCGGGGCGCGGCGGCCCCAGCGGCCAGCCCACGTCGCGGCCGGCGGCCGGGGCCACGCCCGCGCCCACGACGAGCAGGGCCAAGGCGAGCAGCGGGACGAGCAGTCTGCGGTCCATGCGGTGGCCCATGAGGCCGTCCATTGAGTGGTCCATGACGCGGTACATGGCACAGACCGTCCCGCGGAACACCGCCACCGCGCTGATCATGGTCCAGATCTGTGGAGTACTGACGGGTTGTGGACAGCGCCGTCACCCGGCACCGCCCCGGTCCCGTACACTTCTCATGGCGATCCGGGTCACCGGGTCGACTTCGCACGCCCCGCCACCACACCCTCAGCGGTCGGTGGCCGCGCTCCTCGGTCCCTTGTGGCACGGCGCGTCGGGGCGTCAGGACATAACCGAGAATCCAAGGAGATACGGCCATGGCCGTCGTCACGATGCGGGAGCTGCTGGAAAGCGGCGTCCACTTCGGTCACCAGACCCGTCGTTGGAACCCGAAGATGAAGCGATTCATCTTCACGGAGCGCAACGGCATCTACATCATCGACCTGCTCCAGTCGCTGTCGTACATCGACCGCGCCTACGAGTTCGTCAAGGAGACCGTCGCCCACGGCGGCTCCATCATGTTCGTCGGTACCAAGAAGCAGGCCCAGGAGGCCATCGCCGAGCAGGCGACGCGGGTTGGTATGCCGTACGTCAACCAGCGTTGGCTGGGCGGCATGCTCACCAACTTCTCCACCGTCTACAAGCGCCTTCAGCGTCTGAAGGAGCTCGAGCAGATCGACTTCGAGGATGTGGCCGCGTCCGGCCTCACCAAGAAGGAGCTCCTGGTCCTCTCCCGCGAGAAGGCCAAGCTGGAGAAGACCCTCGGTGGTATCCGCGAGATGCAGAAGGTGCCGAGCGCCGTCTGGATCGTCGACACCAAGAAGGAGCACATCGCCGTCGGTGAGGCGCGCAAGCTCCACATCCCGGTCGTCGCGATCCTCGACACCAACTGCGACCCCGACGAGGTCGACTACAAGATCCCGGGCAACGACGACGCGATCCGCTCCGTCACCCTGCTCACCCGCGTGATCGCCGACGCCGTCGCCGAGGGCCTCATCGCCCGTTCCGGCGTCGCCACCGGTGACTCCAAGCCGGGCGAGAAGGCCGCCGGCGAGCCCCTCGCCGAGTGGGAGCGCGACCTCCTCGAGGGCGAGAAGAAGGCCGACTCCGACGAGGCTGCCGAGGCCGAGAAGCCGGCCGAGGCCGCTGCTGAGGCCCCCGCCGCCGAGGCTGCTGCTGAGGCTCCGGCCGACGAGGCTGCTGCTGAGGCTCCGGCCGCCGAGGCCCCGGCCGCGGACGCCGAGCAGGCCTGACCTCACAGGTTCGGTAGTTGACGGCGGGGGACGGTGCCATGCACCGGCCCCCGCCGCTCACCCGTAGATCTTCGACTTTCGACTTTCGAGAGAGATTCAAGGACATGGCGAACTACACCGCCGCTGACGTCAAGAAGCTCCGTGAGCTCACCGGCGCCGGCATGATGGACTGCAAGAAGGCCCTGGACGAGGCCGACGGCAACGTCGACAAGGCCGTCGAGCTGCTCCGCGTCAAGGGCCAGAAGGGCGTCGCCAAGCGCGAGGGCCGCAGCGCGGAGAACGGCGCCGTCGTCTCCCTCATCTCCGAGGACAAGACCTCCGGCGTTCTGCTCGAGCTGAAGTGCGAGACGGACTTCGTCGCCAAGAGCGAGAAGTTCCAGGCCGTCGCCAACACGCTTGCCGCGCACGTGGCCGAGTCCTCCCCGGCCGACATCGAGGCGCTGCTCGCCTCCGAGATCGAGGCCGGCAAGACCGTCCAGGCGTACGTCGACGAGGCCAACGCCAACCTCGGCGAGAAGATCGTCCTCGATCGCTTCGCGCAGTTCTCCGGCGGCTACGTGGGTGTGTACATGCACCGCACCATGCCCGACCTCCCGCCGCAGGTCGGCGTCCTGGTCGAGCTGGACAAGCAGAACGCCGAGATCGGCAAGGACGTCGCGCAGCACATCGCCGCCTTCGCGCCGAAGTACCTCTCCCGCGACGAGGTTCCGGCCGACGTCGTCGAGAACGAACGCCGCGTCGCCGAGGCCACCTCGCGCGAGGAGGGCAAGCCCGAGGCCGCCCTGCCGAAGATCGTCGAGGGGCGCGTCAACGGCTTCTTCAAGGAGGTCACCCTCCTCGACCAGCCGTTCGCCAAGGACAACAAGAAGTCCGTCCAGAAGGTTCTGGACGAGGCCGGTGTCACGCTGAAGCGCTTCTCGCGCATCCGCGTCGGCGCCTGAGCCGTACGCGATCGACACGGGAGCCCGCTAGGGTTTCCCACGCAGTCATCGGCCGCGTAGGCGCCGGACGACCGCAGATCTGACGAGGAGGCCATTGCCGACAGGGACACCAGCACCCACCGGCAATGGCCTTCTTCGTATGTGCACGAGGAGATCTCCATGAACAAGGGCGCGCACGCCAACCAGGCTGCCGACGACAAGAGCGACGACCAGGACGGCAAGAAGATCGGGCGCTTCATGCTGAAGCTGTCCGGTGAGGCTTTCGCCGGCGGCGGGGCGCTCGGCGTCGACCCCGACGTCGTACACGCCATGGCGCGCGAGATCGCGGCGGTCGTCCGCGACGGCGCGGAGATCGCGGTCGTCATCGGCGGCGGCAACTTCTTCCGCGGGGCCGAGCTCCAGCAGCGGGGCATGGACCGGGCCCGCTCCGACTACATGGGCATGCTCGGTACGGTGATGAACTGCCTCGCTCTCCAGGACTTCCTGGAGAAGGAGGGCATCGACTCGCGCGTCCAGACCGCCATCACCATGGGCCAGGTCGCGGAGCCGTACATCCCGCTGCGCGCCGTGCGTCACCTGGAGAAGGGCCGCGTCGTCATCTTCGGCGCCGGTATGGGCATGCCGTACTTCTCCACCGACACCACCGCCGCCCAGCGCGCCCTGGAGATCGACGCCGAGGCCCTGCTGATGGGCAAGAACGGTGTCGACGGGGTCTATGACTCCGACCCCAAGACCAACCCCGACGCGGTGAAGTTCGACGCGCTGGAGTACGGCGAGGTGCTCTCCCGCAACCTCAAGGTCGCCGACGCCACCGCCATCACGCTCTGCCGCGACAACAACCTTCCGATCCTTGTCTTCGAACTGCTCACCGCAGGCAATATCGCTCGCGCCGTCAAGGGTGAGAAGATCGGCACTCTCGTGAGCGACCAGGGCACCCGGGCCTGACTCGGGCGAGTCCCTCGAGGGATGGACAAAGCCCTGCCGGTCGGACACCGTGCAGGGGAACGCGACACAGGTTCCGCCGGCCCTGTTGCACGCCGGGCCTACTCAAGACACGCAGGAGCAAGTGGTGATCGAAGAGACCCTCCTCGAGGCCGAGGAGAAGATGGAGAAGGCCGTCCTGGTCGCCAAGGATGACTTCGCCGCGATCCGCACCGGACGTGCGCACCCGGCGATGTTCAACAAGATCGTGGCGGACTACTACGGTGCACTGACCCCGATCAACCAGCTGGCCTCGTTCTCGGTTCCCGAGGCGCGCATGGCCGTGGTGACCCCGTTCGACAAGACCGCGCTGCGCAATATTGAGCAGGCGATCCGCGACTCCGACCTCGGCGTCAACCCGAGCAACGACGGCAATATCATCCGGGTGGTGTTCCCCGAGCTCACGCAGGACCGCCGCAAGGAGTACATCAAGGTCGCCAAGACCAAGGCCGAGGACTCCAAGATCTCGATCCGCTCCGTCCGCCGCAAGGCCAAGGAGACGATCGACAAGCTGATCAAGGACGGCGAGGTCGGCGAGGACGAGGGCCGCCGCGCGGAGAAGGAGCTCGACGACACCACCGCGAAGTACGTCGCGCAGGTGGACGAGCTGCTCAAGCACAAGGAAGCCGAGCTGCTCGAGGTCTGATGAACGACTCTTCCTGGGGGGCCCCGCCGAGAGCCGGTTACTGGGGGCCGCCCGACCAGGGGCGTGCCCCGGCGGGTCCCGCATACGATGAGCATGACGCACAGCAGACTCGGCCCATGCCCATCGTGCCGGACTTTCCCGACGCAGGTAGAGACGCCGATGACCCTAACGACGGCGACGACCGCAACGACCGCGACCGGGGGGCCGCTCGGCTGAGTGGTCCCCTGTCCCGTGACGAGATGCCGCAGGAGCCCATGCCCACCCCGCCGCCGACGGCACCCGAGCCGCCGCAGAAGAAGCGGGCCGGCCGTGATCTACGGGCGGCCATAGGGGTAGGCGTCGGCCTCGGCGCGGTGATCGTCGCGTCACTCTTCATCGTCAAGGCCGTGTTCGTCGGCGTGATAGCGGTCGCCGTCGTGGTCGGGCTGTGGGAACTGACGTCGCGGCTCGAGGAGCGCAAGCAGATCAAGGCACCGCTGGTGCCCCTAGCGGTCGGCGGCGCGGCGATGGTTGTGGCCGGCTATGTGCGCGGTGCGGAGGGCGCATGGGTCGCCATGGCGCTCACGGCGCTCGCGGTGCTGGTCTGGCGGATGACCGAACCGCCCGAGGGGTATCTGAAAGACGTCACGGCGGGCGTCTTCGCCGCGTTCTACGTGCCTTTCCTGGCGACGTTCGTCGCGATGATGCTCACCGCGGACGACGGGCCGCAGCGGGTGCTCACCTTCCTGGTGCTGACGGTGGTCAGCGACACGGGTGCGTACGCCGTCGGCTGGCGCTTCGGCAAGCACAAGCTCGCGCCGCGCATCAGCCCCGGGAAGACCCGCGAAGGCCTGCTCGGCGCGGTGGCGTTCGCAATGGCGGCGGGCGCGCTGCTCATGCAGTTCGTGATCGACAACGGCACCTGGTGGCAGGGGTTGCTGCTGGGCTTCGCGGTCGCGGCCAGCGCCACGCTGGGTGACCTGGGCGAGTCGATGATCAAGCGAGACCTGGGCATCAAGGACATGGGCACGCTGCTGCCGGGCCACGGCGGCATCATGGACCGGCTCGACTCGCTGCTGCCGACGGCTCCGGTCGTCTGGCTGCTCATGGTGATCTTCGTAGGTGGCGGCTGACCTGCGCGTTCGTATGTGAGGCGTTGATGAGGGGTTCGTTGTCCACAGGGCGGCGGGCCCCTCTTCGTATCTCTGCGACACTGGTAGGACCATGCCCAAGCCCGGAGAACTGGCAGGCGTCAGACGCGAACGTGCAACCCACCTGCGCGTTTGACGTCGGTAAGGTCCCTGTTTCGACTTGCTGGGCCGTCTCTGGGCCGTGCTCAGCGCTCAAGTGTGAGACAGACGGCGGCGCACCGCTTTGCCGCTGGCCGCTACGAACTGCTTCATAGCAGCGTGGTGTTGGTCCCAAAGGTCGGAATAGTCCGCAGTATTCATGTCCCCACGTCGCCAGCAGCTTCCAAGCCGCCGGCCAGCCCTGTTCAGCTCATCCAGTGACGACAGCAGGGCTTCATCCTTCGAGAGGATGTGCAGGCGGGCTGTTGCCAGCCGCAGGGCCGAAAGATCCCAACTAGCGACCCGCCCCTCCAAGCCCAGGTGACGTTCCTCCCAGATGCGATCCCGGAACTCTGTGGAGGACGCCGCCACCATGGCGCATTGCTCAAGTAGAAGCTCCGAGATGCGAGCCCGTTCCTCAGACCGCTTCACCAGGTGCTGACCCACGAGTGCGATCGCGGCACCAGCAATGGTTGCTAACAACGTCCCCCATGCGCCCATGCAAGGCATTGTTCCCGTGCCTCGCACGGGCGCATGCATGTCGGGTGGGGTCGGGATGCGAGACGTCACGGCTAGGCGATAGGACGCCGTCCACTGTTTTCCTGGTCCGCTCCTGGCTCGAAGGCATGAGGTGCGCGTACACCCCCAGTGTCAGGGCCGCTCCGCCGGGCGCGCTTCCCGGCTCCGCTGCGGGCGCCGCTCCTGCCTCCGGCCCGCTCCGCCCGCGCTGCGCCGACGCGCGCCCACAAAGTCACCTAAGCAGAACGGATGAATCTCCCAACGAGCCGGAGGGGTTGGTAAACGTACCGCCTCGACCTGACACCACTGGCCGGGCCGAGGTAGCTCCTGCTTCTACTCTCCGGCCGGGTCGGCGGAACACCGAAGACCCGCGACGGCATCGTGGAGGCCATCCGCACCCTGCGCGTAGTCCGCCGCTCGGCCGTCAAAGACCGCACCCAGACCATCAACCAGATCCACACTCTCATCGTCACCGCACCGTGCCCGCGCGAGTGATCTCAGAAGGTGCCATGGGCGACACCGTAGAACAGGGCACTGACAAGGGATCCAAGGCCGTCTCCTCCCGGGCATCTCCCACAACTCGCTGCGCGGGTCTCAGTTGTGGTCTCACCCGATGTCGAATCCGTGCATGTCCGAGGTAGTGTCAACACGACCGTCGGTATTGCTGAGCTGCAGAAACGGTCGGCGGGTGGATGGCCCTGGACGGTCCCGGAGCGCGATCGGACAACTCCCCCTGGGAGCAACACACCGAACCTCCCTCTATCGGTGGTCTCCCCAGCTGTGTCTGGCAGCTGCTGAAGGCATCGGTTCTGCGGGGAATCTGGCTGCGTTTCGCGGAGTGGCCGGAGACACCGGTGGTCACCGCACCGAGGCCACCACGGCGTCCCACAGCGACATTTGGCAGTGCGCGACTGACCGCCGGGTGCCTACATCCCATATCTGAATGCCGCTGGATGACCAAGTTACAAGGAGGCGACCGTCAGGGGTCCACCCGGCTGGGGTGATGTCCTCGTCGTGGACGGTCAGTTCGCGTGCCGTGCCGTCCGTGAGGGACCAGATACGCACGGCGCTGCCGGTAGACGCAAGCCACTTGCCGTCGGGGGACCACGCTACCCGAGGTTCGAAGGGAGATAGAGAACCGTAGGAGAGGCTGCGCTCAAGGGTGCCGTCCGTACGCCACACCAGGGCGCGTTTACCCCGCCAGGAGGCAGTGGCTAAGCGGCGACCATCCGGGGACCATTGGAGATCGTCAACGAGCCCCTGCCAGCCAGGGGAGAGTCGTACGGTGTCGCCGCCCTCCTCAAGACGATGAATTACCAACGGCGGGTCTTCTCCGCTCAGGCTGGTGGTGGCCAGCATTTCACCGTGTGGGGACCAGGCCAGCAAGTCGACGGACTGCTGTACTTGAAAGGTGCGCAAGGTGTCCAGCCGCTTGGAATTGGCACTGACCACCATGGCATTGTGCATCAGTCCGCCGACGGCGAGACGGTTGCTGTCCGGCGACCAGGACAGGGCGCTAACGCCCGAGTTGAAAAACCTGTCGCCCACGGGTGTTCCGGTGTGGGTGTTCCAGACGTGCAGGGTCCCTCCGTAGGCACCAGCAGCGATCCGGTCTCCGGAGGGCGACCACTCGACACTTTCGATCATGCGTTGGCCTCCGGAGAGGGTGCGTAACGGCGTCAGCGTCGCAGGGTTCCATACGCGTACGTTCCCGTCGGATTGCCCGGTGGCGATCCGACTTCCGTCCGGCGACCAACGTAGGATCCACACGATCGGACCGTTGGACTCGGTGCGGGAGGCCAACTGCGAGCCGCTCCGCGTGTCCCAGAGCCGAAGCGTGGTGGCGGTGCCCCAGCCTTGGCCGTGGGCCGATACCGCGTACCGCCCGTCCGGCGAAAGCGCGACGTTGTTGACGATCCGCGCGTCGGCGGCGAATGCCACAGCCCCAACCCAGACGAACGGCAAGAGGACAGCCGTCAGAAACGCGGTTACACCAGCCCTGTGGCGCCGCCGAGCGGGAGGCGTCTGGAGCAGCTCCGACCGTTCGAGTCGGAAAGAGTTCTCGAACCGCTCGAGAAGCCCGTCCAGGTCTTTACCGAACTCGGGCCCCGGCCGCAGATACGTCGCCTGTAGGAAAGGCAGCTTCTTGAGGGAGTTGGGAAGCCGCTCGTCGGCCGGGAGGCCAGCCCTGCCGACCAGGACCGGAATTACAGCGATTTCGGCGTCGATCGCTGTTTCGATCTCTGTACGGACGGGATCGTCCGGCTGGTCGAGCCGCCGCTCGCCTCTCGCGTCGCGGGTTTCGAGCCAGCTCTCTCCGATCAGGGCCAGCATGCAGTCACAGCGCCTGATCAGTGTGGGGAGATTCGTTGCCCCCAGGGCGTGCAGAAAATTCCTACCTGGGGGCAGCGTCTCCGAATCCTTGAAAACGCGGGTGTGGCCGTATCGCTTCGACAGAGCGTCGTAGATTTCGTGGCACTCACTCAGTGAGTCGCTTTGGCGGTAGTTGATGAAGAATCTAGGTTTGCGCCGTAGTTGGGCGAGGTCGCCCAGCCAGAGTGAAAGCGGGCAACTCAGTCCGCCAATGAGTAACCCTGCTGCGGCCCCGGTCCCCTCCTCGCCGCGCGCGGCGATACCGCACGCAAGGCCGAGGGCAGTTGACGAAACGAGGTTGAAAACGCAGACCGACGGAGGGGTCAGCTTTCCGCGGAGAAGGGTCACCTGTACTACCTGCAGAAGTCCTGCGCCTGCCAGGAGGAAGCATATGATTCCCGCCGCATCGCTGCCTGACAGGCCTGCAAAAAGGGTGCCCCAGAGCGCCGATAAATACAGCGGTACAACTAGAACCAAACGCGTACGGGTGGTCACTTCCGCCCCCTCGACCCTCTACACGAGTCCCCTGGATCGAGATAATAGCCATAATCTGGGAGGAACATGGCGCTTTCGGCGAGGCGGTAATCCAGGTGGCTCACGAGGCTGGGGTTATCCCGTAAATGATCTACGGAGCGTTGGCTGAGCATTGCGGGACCAGTTGGGGGTAGTCAGCAACAATGACGGTGTGCGGGTGTGCGGCTGGCCTACTCCCTGGCCATGAGCTTGCGCTGCTGAACAAAGTTGTCGCCGGTCAGCCAGCTCCACGCGAGGGCCGGCCTCCCCGCAGGTGCCATACCGCCACTCCGTCCCGGCGCGGTCCGCCCCGGCGTAGCTGACGGCTCAGTCGCGGCCCAGGTTGAATTTGTGTGGCTCGTCGCGACGCCAGTCCACCCACTGTGGATCGTCCAAGATCTCCCACGCGTCCGGCAGGCCCGCGCGGCGCAGGAACTCGATCAGGTCGGCGTCGCTGTGGGCGAGGCCCGCGATCTGGCCTCGGATCGTCACCCGGCGGCCGCCCGTCCCGGATGCAGGGTGCACGACGATCGGCGCAGTGCCCATGCCCTTCGGCTCCGACGGTTCGCGGTTCACAGCACACCGAGGTCTGTGTCGGGCCGGCAGTACGGGCACGCCCTGATGCCGTCTTGTGTGAGCGCGCGGAGTGCCTGCTCCCGGGTCAGCTGCTTCGTGGGGTTGCCGGCCATGCGGCAGTCGCTGGTGTGGACCGCGTCCGGGCTGGGTTTGCCGCCTGCTCGCAGCATCGACAGCTTCCACGCCGGCTCGCGCGGCGGCAGCGTGCGTGCCGTACGCACGGCGGCTGTCTCCTGGCGCTCCAGCTCCGCGATGGATTCGTCAGTGCGGCGCAGCTGCCATGAGAGCCACTGGCGGACGCTGCGCAGGCGCTCCAGGCGAGGCACTTCTTCGGACACGCGTTCGAGTCTAGGCCCCCGGAGCTCCGGTTCGGCAGAGAGGCCACAGCGGGGGAGAGGTTCGCCATGCCGTGGTCGACGGCTCCAGCGGTATCGCTTGCGCTTCCCCTTGGCTCGCTGGCCAGCCAGAACGCGCTCCGGGCTGGGCCGTCTGCGGGCCGTCCGAGGGTGCCCGGCAGTGACCCACAACGACGTCAATGCCCACCCCGGGCGTCAACGGCCGCAGGTCACGAGATTCCGTCTGCGACACTGGACGAACCATGCCCAAGCCCGGAGAACTCACTTTCGTCGCGCCCCGCGGAGCCAAGAAGCCCCCGCGGCATCTCGCCGACCTCACGCCCGCCGAGCGCAAGGACGCCGTCGCCGCGATCGGCGAGAAGCCGTTCCGCGCCAAGCAGCTCTCGCAGCACTACTTCGCGCGGTACGCCCACGACCCGGCCCAGTGGACCGACATCCCCGCCGCCGCGCGCGAGAAGCTCGCCTCGGAGCTGCTGCCCGACCTGATGTCCGTCGTACGGCATATCTCGTGCGACGACGACACCACCCGCAAGACTCTGTGGCGGCTGCACGACGGCACGCTCGTCGAGTCCGTGCTGATGCGCTATCCGGACCGGGTGACGATGTGCATCTCGTCGCAGGCCGGCTGCGGGATGAACTGCCCCTTCTGCGCGACCGGTCAGGCCGGTCTCGACCGGAATCTGTCGACCGCCGAGATCGTGCACCAGATCGTCGACGGCATGCGCGCCCTGCGCGACGGCGAGGTGCCGGGCGGACCGGCGCGGCTGTCCAACATCGTCTTCATGGGGATGGGGGAGCCGCTCGCCAACTACAAGCGGGTCGTCGGCTCCATCCGCCGGCTCACCGACCCCGAGCCGGACGGCCTGGGTCTCTCGCAGCGCGGGATCACCGTCTCCACCGTCGGCCTGGTGCCCGCGATGCATCGCTTCGCCGACGAGGGCTTCAAGTGCCGTCTCGCCGTCTCGCTGCACGCGCCGGACGACGAGCTGCGCGACACCCTGGTCCCGGTCAATACGCGCTGGAAGGTCCGGGAGGTGCTGGACGCCGCCTGGGAGTACGCCGAGAAGTCGGGCCGCCGTATCTCAATCGAGTACGCGCTCATCCGCGATATCAACGACCAGGCGTGGCGGGGTGATCTGCTGGGCCGGCTGCTCAAGGGCAGGCGGGTCCATGTCAATCTGATCCCGCTCAACCCGACGCCGGGATCCAAGTGGACGGCTTCGAGGCCCGAGGACGAGAAGGCCTTTGTGGAGGCCATCGCGGCGCACGGGGTGCCGGTCACCGTCCGGGACACCCGTGGCCAGGAGATCGACGGAGCGTGCGGACAGCTGGCCGCTTCGGAGCGTTAGCGCCCGTGTAACCTGGCTTGAAACATCTACATATTCCGACAGGGGAGCGCCACAGCGCTGAGAGTGCGACGCGGGTTTGGTAAATCAAGCCCAGTGGTCGCAGACCCTCTGAACCTTGCCCAGGTCATTCTGGGTAGGAAGTTCGGTCATTACTCACAAGCTGTTGCGCCCTGCCCGGATTCCCTTCGAGGGAGCCGGGCAGGGCCGCGTCTCTTCCTGGTCAACTCCAGGAGGAATTTCAGTGAGCACCACCAAGAAGATCACGGTCACCGCGCTGGCCGCGGCGCTCGGTGTCACCACGCTCGCGGCCTGCGGCGGCGAGGCCAAGGACTCGTCGGCCTCGGACGGCCGCTCGAAGCCGAAGACCGTGACGCTCGTCAGCCACGACTCGTTTGTCGCCTCCGCCTCCGTGCTGAAGGAGTTCACCAAGGAGACCGGCTACACGGTCAAGGTGCTCAAGAGCGGCGACGCGGGCGCGGCCCTCAACAGGGAGATCCTCACCAAGGGCTCCCCGCAGGGCGATGTCTTCTTCGGCGTCGACAACACCCTGCTCTCGCGTGCTCTCGACAACGGCCTGTTCACGCCGTACGAGGCAAAGGGCCTGAGCCAGGTGAACGACGAGGTGCAGCTGGACCAGGACAAGCACCGGGTCACGCCCGTCGACACCGGCGACATCTGCGTCAACTACGACAAGAAGTACTTCGCCGACAAGAAGCTGGCGCCGCCGCAGTCCTTCGACGACCTGGCCAAGCCCGCGTACAAGAACCTCCTGGTGACGGAGAACGTCGCGACCTCCTCGCCCGGCCTCGGCTTCCTCCTCGGCTCGGTCGGCAAGTACGGCGAGGACGGCTGGCAGGACTACTGGAAGAAGCTGAAGGAGAACGGCGTCAAGGTCGTCGACGGCTGGGAGCAGGCGTACAACGAGGAGTTCTCCGGCTCCGCGGGCGGTAAGAAGGCCAAGGCCGACCGGCCGCTCGTCGTCTCGTACGCCTCCAGTCCGCCCGCCGAGGTGCTCTTCTCCAAGCCGCAGCCGACCGAGGCGCCCACCGGGGTCGCGACCGGAACCTGCTTCCGCCAGACCGAGTTCGCGGGTCTGCTCAAGGGTGCGAAGAACGAGGCGGGCGGCAAGGCCCTGCTGGACTTCCTGGTCTCCAAGAAGTTCCAGGAGGACATGCCGCTGAACATGTTCGTCAACCCGGTGATCAAGGACGCGAAGCTGCCCGAGGTGTTCACCAAGTTCGGCGCGGTGGCCGTCAAGCCCCAGACCGTCGCTCCCGACACGATTGCCAAGAACCGTGAGCAGTGGGTCCAGTCATGGTCCTCGCTCGTACTGAAGTAACGAAGTCCGTCCGCGGGAGTGCGGCGCGGCTCGGTCTGATGGCCGGGCCCGCCGTGTTCTTCGCGGTCTTCTTCGCCTATCCGGTCGTCGCGATCGTCGGCCGGGGCCTAGAGATCGACGGGGTCTGGCAGTTCGGGCGGATCGGTGAGGTGCTGAGCCGCCCCGACATCCTGCGGGTGCTGTGGTTCACCACGTGGCAGGCGCTCGCCTCCACAGCGCTCACACTGCTGATAGCCCTGCCCGGCGCGTATGTCTTCGCCCGTTTCGACATTCCCGGAAAGCGACTGCTGCGGGCGGTGGTCACCGTCCCGTTCGTGCTGCCGACCGTCGTCGTCGGGACGGCGTTCCTGGCGCTGCTCGGGCGCGGCGGGCTGCTCGACGAGCTGTGGGGCGTACGGCTGGACACGACGGTGTGGGCGATTCTGCTCGCGCACGTCTTCTTCAACTACGCGGTGGTCGTACGGACCGTGGGCGGTCTGTGGTCGCAGCTCGACCCGCGTCAGGAGGAGGCCGCCCGGGTGCTGGGCGCCGGGCGGTTCGCGGCCTGGCGGAGGGTGACGCTGCCGGCCCTCGGGCCCGCCGTGGCCGCCGCCGCGCTGATGGTCTTCCTCTTCACCTTCACCTCCTTCGGTGTCGTACAGATCCTCGGCGGACCGACGTTCTCCACGGTCGAGGTGGAGATTTATCGACAAACGGCTCAGCTGCTGGATCTGTCCACGGCAGCCGTGCTGACGCTGGTGCAGTTCGCCGCGGTGGGCGCGGTCCTCGCCGTACACGCGTGGACGGTACGGCGGCGGGAGACCGCGCTGAAACTGGTGGACCCGGCACAGACCGCGCGGCGACCGCGCGGCCCCGGACAGTGGGCGCTGCTCGGCGGGGTGCTGACCACGATTCTGCTGCTGATCCTGGCGCCGCTCGCGGTGCTGGTCGAGCGTTCCCTCGACGGGCCCGGCGGCTACGGCTTCGACTACTACCGGGCGCTGACCGCGATGGACGCGAGCGGAGGAGCCTTCCTCGTACCGCCGATCGACGCGGTGTGGAACTCCCTGCGGTACGCCCTGGTCGCCACCGCCATCGCGCTGGTCATCGGCGGTCTCGCGGCGGCGGCGCTGACCCGGAAGGCCGGCCGGCTGCTGCGCGGCTTCGACGCGCTGCTCATGCTGCCGCTCGGCGTCTCTGCCGTGACCGTCGGCTTCGGCTTCCTCATCACCCTCGACGAGCCGCCGCTTGATCTGCGGGAGTCCTGGATCCTGGTGCCGCTCGCCCAGGCCCTGGTCGGCGTCCCCTTCGTCGTACGGATGATGCTGCCGGTGCTGCGGGCGGTGGACGGGCGGCTGCGCGAGGCGGCGGCGGTGCTGGGCGCCTCGCCGCTGCGGGTGTGGCGGGAGGTCGATCTGGCGCTGGTGCGGCGGGCGCTGCTCATCGCCGCTGGATTCGCCTTCGCCATCTCGCTCGGCGAGTTCGGCGCGACGGTCTTCATCGCCAGGCCGGACAATCCGACGCTGCCGGTCGCCGTGGCGCGGCTTCTCGGCCGGCCCGGCGAGCTCAACTACGGGCAGGCGATGGCGCTGAGCACCATCTTGATGGTGGTGTGTGCGGTGGCGCTGCTGGTGCTCGAACGAATCCGTACCGACCGATCGTCCGGGGAGTTCTGATGGCTTTGCTGCGACTGGAGGACGTGACCGTACGGTTCGGGGCGCGCGCGGCGCTCGACGCGGTGGATCTCGAGGTCGCCGAGCACGAGATCGTCTGTGTGCTGGGGCCGAGCGGCAGTGGAAAGTCCACCCTGCTGAGGATCGTCGCCGGACTGCAAGCAGCCGACGGCGGGCGGGTGTTGCTGTCCGGCGCGGACCAGGCCGGCGTTCCGGTGCACCGGCGCGGGGTGGGCCTGATGTTCCAGGATCACCAGCTCTTCCCCCAGCGCGACGTCGGCGGCAATGTCGCCTTCGGGCTGCGGATGCACGGCGCAGGACGGGACGAACAGGCCCGCCGCGTCGGCGAGTTGCTGGAGCTGGTCGGGCTGCCGGCGGCGCAGCGGCGGGCCGTGGCCTCGCTGTCCGGCGGCGAGCAGCAGCGGGTGGCGCTGGCCAGGGCGCTGGCGCCGCAGCCCCGGCTGCTGATGCTGGACGAGCCGCTCGGCCAGCTGGACCGAGGGCTGCGGGAGCGGCTGGTCGTCGAACTGCGCGGGCTGTTCGGGCGGTTGGGTACGACGGTGCTCGCCGTCACTCATGACCAGGGCGAGGCCTTCGCGCTCGCCGACCGTGTCGTCGTCATGCGGGACGGCAGGATCGCCCAGGCGGGCACGCCGCTCGAAGTCTGGCAGCGGCCCGCGTCCGAGTTTGTCGCGCGCTTCCTCGGCTTCGACAACGTCGTCGCGGCGACGGTGAGCGGCGCGGCCGCGGACACCCCGTGGGGCAAGGTGCCGGTGCCGGAGGACGCGCCGCAGGGCGCCCGGCAGGTGCTGGTGCGACCGGCGGGCGTCCGACTTGTCCCGCCGGCAGAGGGGCTGCGCTGCACGGTGGAGGCGCGTACGTTCCGGGGCAGCCACGTCGCCGTACAGCTGCGACCCGACGACGGTCCGCAGCTGGAGGCGGAGTGCTCCTTGCTGGATGCGCCGGAGGTGGGCGCGACGGTGGGAGTCGTCTTCGCCGCCGAGGACGTGGTGGTGCTGGCCCCGGACGGCTGACTCGGTCGCCGCTGCCCTGAACGCTGCCGGCCTTGCCGGTCGCCCGGACCGTGCCCGCCGGCTGGGTCCGTGAGCATCGGTTCCGGACCGCCCACGACGTTCATGTCGACCGTCGTGGCGTCGGGATCGGGCGCCTGGCCCTCGGCCAGGGCACGGAAGTGGTCCGCGCCATCGGCGTGCGTCGAGCGGGGGCGGATCCAGGGGACGGTCGGATCCTCGGCGATCTCCCAGTCGACCGGTTGCGCGAACAGCGCGGCGATGCGGTGGACGGCCCCTAACGGGCGGGGGTGAGCTCCTCAGGACGTGGCTCCTGTGACCCCGACTCCGAGCTCGGCTCCGGCGCCGTGCCGTGCGCCTCGGGCGCGCCGAACCAGGCCACCGCGACCGCGCCCGCCACCGCCAGTACGAAGCCGAGGATCGCCATCCAGGCGAAGCCGGCGCGCGAGGAGTCGCCCAGCCACAGCACGCCGATCATGCCCGGCAGCACGGTCTCGCCGACCACCAGCGCCGCGGTGGCGCCGTTCACCGAACCGATCTGCAGCGCGACGGTGTGCAGATACATGCCGCCGATACCGGCCACCAGAATCGCGTACAGCGCAGGATCCGAGAGCAGCGCGCCCAGGTCGAAGGGGTCGACGCCGTTCAGCACGCGTACGCCGACGCCCAGCGCGCCGAAGCCGAGGCCCGACAGCAGACCCGCCAGGATCGCGGCGCGTGCGCCCAGGAGGCGTACGACAACGGTGCCGCCGGCCATCAGCAGCAGCGAGATCGCCAGCAGCCACCAGTGGGTGGCGATCGGGGTGTGGCCGCTGCCCTCCGGGCCCGCCGCCGTGGCCAGCAGCACGAGTGCGGAGCAGACGACGGCGATGGAGGTCCACTCGGCGCGGTTCAGCCGGATGCCCAGCAGTTTGACGCTCAGCACCGCCGTGATCACCAGATTGGCGCTGATGACGGTCTGGGAGAGGAAGAGCGGGAGCAGGCGCGCGGCGAGTGCGCCGAGGCCGAACCCGATGAAGTCCAGGATCGTGCCGACGATGAACTCCCAGGTCATCGCGGCCTTGGCAGTCGAGGAGAGGCTCGGTCCGCCGTGCTGGGTGACTCCGGCCGCGGCCGCCTCGCGCCGGGCGGACCTGCGTGAGCCCACCGCTTGCAGCACCGACCCCGTGCCGTAACAGATCGAGGCCGCGACAGCGGTCAGTAGGCCGATCAGCACCAGGCGCTCCGTTCACATGAGGTCAGTCCAACTCCGACTGGAATGCCAGACGTGCCTTCGGCCTCTGAAGTTGCTTCTTGCGGACTACTTGTCTCCGGTCAGCAGCTTCAGCGCCGCCGGGGCCTCGTCGACCGAGTCCACGAGCGCGATACGGGACTCCATCGAGCGGCCCGCCGCCAGCGACTGGAGCAGCGGCCAGGTGGGCAGCCGCTCCGTCCAGTGCTCGCGGTTGACGAGGACCATCGGGGTCGGTTCGCCGCGGGACTCGTAGTAGTTCGGGGTCGCGTTGTCGAAGATCTCCTGGACCGTGCCTGCGGCGCCGGGCAGGAAGATCACGCCTGCGTTGGAGCGGGCAAGGAGGCCGTCTTCGCGGGTGGCGTTGGCGAAGTACTTGGCGATGTGGCCGGCGAAGGCATTCGGCGGCTCGTGGCCGTAGAACCAGGTCGGGATACCGACGGAGTCGCCGCCGCCGGGCCAGCGGTCGCGCACGTCGAAGGCGGCGGCGGCCCAGTCGGAGATCGACGGGGTGAACGAGGGGGCCTTGGCGAGGAGTTCGAGCGCCTCGGCGAGCATCTCGTCGGGGTGCGGCGCGGCGTACGCGCCGAGGTTCGCGGCTTCCATGGCGCCGGGGCCGCCGCCGGTCGCGACGGTGAACCCGTCGCGGGCGAGGGACTGGCCGAGGCGGGCGGCACCGGCGTACGCGTCCGTGCCGCGGGCCATCGCGTGGCCGCCCATCACGCCTACGACGCGGGCGCCGACGAGGAGTTCGTCGAGAGCGTCGGAGATCGCGTCGTCGTGGATCGAGCGGAGCATCGAGGCGAAGATGTCGCCGTCGGCCTTCGTCTCCTGGAACCAGGCGTAGGCGAGGGCGTCGGGGGTGGCGTCGTATCCGCCGGCGGTGAGGCCTTCGAACAGCTCGTCGGGGGAGTAGAGGAGCCCGCGGTACGGGTCGAAGGGCAGGTCGGGGACGGGCGGGAAGACGAGCGCGCCGTCGGAGCGGACCTTGGCGGCAGCGTCGGGCTGCATGGGACAGCCCAGGAATATGGCGCCGGTGGTGTCTGCGGAGAGCAGGGCGAAGGTGCGGTGGCTGAGGTCGACGGACTGGACGCGGTGTCCGGCGAGGGAGCCGCGGGTGACGACGTCGTCGAACTCGTCGAGGGACTCGATCTCCCGGTCGCTGCGGTGCCGTTGTCCAGGTGCCATGCCGACACGATAGGCGCTGGGGGTGGGGGTGCATGGGGGCGGGGGTGGCCGGGCCCGGGGATTGTTCCTCCACGGGGATTGTTCCCCCACGGGAGCTGACGCCCCCGCCCCCCTTGCGCCTGCTTCGCCGCGCGAGGGTCCCCCACCCGGGCACACCCGGGCAGCGCGGCGCCGAGGCCGGCCTCCTGAGCCGGCCCCGGTTCCTCAGGCCGAGAAAGGAAGCGCAGCCAGGGCCGCGACCGCCCATGTCAGCGGGGCGAAGACCGTCAGCAGGGTTACGGCGCGGAGAGCCGTCGCGTTGCGGAGGGTTGCCGTGGGCGTGCCCAGGCGGCGCAGTGACGTCGTCGTGTCGGCGCGGGCCTGTTTGGCCTCCAGGGCCGCGGTGAGCAGCGTCGCCGTCGTACAGATCATCACCAGGGCCGCGCCCAGGCCGGTCAGCGGGCCGAAGGGGTGCGGGCCCGTGTCCTGGAGGGTCGAGGCCGCGATCGCCGCCGAAGCCACCGCACACACCACGCCCAGCGGGCGGCCGATGCGGCCGGACTCCTCCATCAGGATGCGGCCGGCCAGCAGACGGGTCGCGCCCGGGCGGGCGGACTGGAGGGCGCGGCCGCAGAAGCGGGTGATGCCCGGGCCTGCCAGAGCGAGGCCCAGCGCCGTGAGCGCCCAGCCGGCGAGGACGCCCGACGAGCTGCCGTCGAAATGACCCGGGAGGGGGAGCGGCGAGCCGGGCGCGCCACGGCCCGCATACGTCTCGACGGCGAGGCCTGCCGCGATCAGTGCGACGCCCCACGGCAGGCCCGACGGCGCGGCGGACGGGGCGTCCGGCGCCTCGGGATCGGCACCCGGCCTGGCACGCCGCGGGCGCAGCGCCAGCGCCGTCGCCGCCGTGGACGCCAACGGCACCAGCGCGAGCAGCGTCAGCGCTGCCGCCAGCGGCAGCGGCCGGCCCGCGGCGAGCAGCTCGGCCGCCGAGCCGTCGAACGGCAGGCCCGTCAGATCGCCGCGCAGATGGAGGAAGAGCAGCAGGGCGAATGCGCTGCCGAGCGTTCCGGCGACGGCGGTGGAGACCGCCGCCAGCACGCCGAGGCGGGCGGGACCGAGACCGACCGCCGAGAGGCCGGCCCGCGGTCGCGTACTCGGGTCCGTACGGGCCACCGCCACCGCGAAGTGCGCCGTCGCGGCCAGCGGGATCAGGCACCAGAGCAGGCGCAGTCCGGAGCCGGAGTCCGTGGGATGGGCCAGCGCATACGTCAGCGTGCACAGCAGCAGAAAGCCGACGCCCGCTGACGCCGCCGCCACCATCAGCCGGCGCAGCAGGACCAGCGGGTGCGTGCCGCGGGCTAGACGGAGAGCGAGCACTCGGCCCGGCCTTCCGCGTCGGCGGCCGCGAGGGAGTTCACGCGCCGGCCGTCGATGAGCGTGAGTGAACGGTCCGCGAGCGCCGCCACCTCCTCGTCGTGCGTGGCGAGTACGACGGTGATCCGGTGCGAGCGGGCCGCGGTCGTCAACGTACGCAGCACCAGCGCCTGGTCCGCGCGATGCAGCGTCGCCGTCGGTTCGTCCGCGAAGATCACCGACGGCGTGGCGACCAGCGCCCGCGCGACGGCGACCCGCTGGCGCTGCGCCTGCAGCAGCGCATGCGGCCGCAGTCGGGCGCACGCACCGATGTCGAGCCGCTCCAGCCACTCCATGGCGGTGCTCTTCGCGCCACGGTGCGAGGAGCCGCGCAGCAGCAATGGCAGCGCGGCGTTCTCCCAGGCGGTCAGCTCCGGGACGAGCGTGGCCTCGGGGTCGATCCAGCCGAACCGGTCGCGCCGCAGCCGTTCCCGCTGCAGCGGGCTCATCGTGTGCACGGGGGAGCTGTTGAACCACACCTCGCCCTGCTGCGCGACGAGTTGGCCGGACAGACAGCGCAGCAGCGTGGTCTTTCCGCTGCCGCGCGGGCCGCACACGGCGAGGATCTCGCCGTCCCGTACGCCCAGCGAGACGCCGACGAGTGCGGGCGAGCCGCTGTGGGAGTGGCGCAGGGAACGCGCCCAGAGCACATCGTTGTCCGGCGGGGCCACCATGACGTACACCTCGGTTCTGATCAGATTTCCCTTCCCCCGTACGGGGGAACGAAGACAGGGCCGATCGGTCACTCGGCACGCTAAGGATTCAGAACCGGGGTGTCGGGAAGCACGCGGCCCGGGTGCACCCCATCTCACTCGTACGGCCGAATGATTGGCCGAGTGAGTGTCCGGGCGCCCCGGGCCGTACGAGGCCGGTGAAGCCGGCCGGTGAGGCTAGAGCTTTGTCCACGCCTCCGTGAGGACGCTGCGCAGAATGCCCTCGATCTCGTCGAAGGTCTGCTGGTTGGAGATCAGCGGCGGCGCCAGCTGAACGACCGGGTCGCCACGGTCGTCGGCACGGCAGTACAGGCCGTTGTCGTAGAGCGCCTTCGAGAGGAAGCCGTAGAGCACACGCTCGGTCTCCTCGTCGGTGAAGGTCTCCTTGGTGGCCTTGTCCTTCACCAGCTCGATGCCGTAGAAGAAGCCGTTGCCGCGGACGTCGCCGACGATCGGCAGGTCGTGCAGCTTCTGCAGCGTGGAGAGGAACGCGCCCTCGTTGTCGAGGACGTGCTGGTTGAGGCCTTCCTTCTCGAAGATGTCGAGGTTCGCCAGGCCCACCGCCGCCGAGACCGGGTGGCCGCCGAAGGTGTAGCCGTGCAGGAAGGTGTTGTCGCCCTTGTAGAACGGCTCGGCGAGGCGGTCGGAGATGATGCACGCGCCGATCGGGGAGTAGCCCGAGGTCATGCCCTTGGCGCAGGTGATCATGTCCGGCACATAGCCGAACTTGTCGCAGGCGAACATCGTGCCGAGACGGCCGAAGGCGCAGATGACCTCGTCCGATACGAGCAGTACGTCGTACTCGTCGCAGATCTCACGGACCCGCTGGAAGTACCCGGGCGGCGGCGGGAAGCAGCCACCGGCGTTCTGCACCGGCTCGAGGAAGACCGCCGCGACCGTCTCGGCGCCCTCGAAGAGAATCTGCTGCTCGATCTGGTCGGCGGCCCAGCGACCGAAGGCCTCGGGGTCGTCGCCGTGGATCGGCGCACGGTAGATGTTGGTGTTCGGCACCTTGCGCGCGCCGGGGACCAGCGGCTCGAAGGGGGCCTTGAGGGCCGGCAGGCCGGTGATGGACAGGGCGCCCTGAGGAGTGCCGTGGTACGCGACCGCGCGCGAGATGACCTTGTACTTGGTGTGCTTGCCCTGCAGCTTGAAGTACTGCTTGGCGAGCTTCCAGGCGGTCTCGACCGCCTCACCGCCACCGGTGGTGAAGAAGACCTTGTTGAGGTCGCCAGGGGCATGCTGCGCCAGCCGCTCGGCCAGCTCGACCGCCTTCGGGTGGGCGTACGACCACACGGGGAAGAAGGCGAGCTCCTGACCCTGCTTGTACGCGGCCTCGGCAAGCTCGTGACGGCCGTGGCCGGCATTGACCACGAAGAGGCCGGAGAGGCCGTCGAGGTAGCGCTTGCCCTTGTCGTCGTAGATGTAGGTGCCCTCGCCACGCACGATGGTGGGCACGGGTGCGTTCTCGTACGACGACATGCGGGTGAAGTGCATCCACAGGTGGTCGTAGGCGGTCTTGGAGAGGTCCTTGCTCACGGCTATCGGGTTCCCCACATATAGGTCTGCTTCTTCAGCTTGAGATAGACGAAGCTCTCGGTGGAGCGCACGCCGGGGAGCGCGCGGATCCGCTTGTTGATCACTTCGAGCAGGTGGTCGTCGTCCTCGCAGACGATCTCCACCATCAGGTCGAAGGAGCCCGCGGTCATCACCACGTACTCGCATTCGGCCATGGCAGTGAGCGCGTCCGCGATCGGGTCGACGTCGCCCTCGACCGTGATGCCGACCATCGCCTGCCGACGCAGACCCACGGTGAGCGGGTCGGTGACGGCGACGATCTGCATCACGCCCTGGTCGAGCAGCTTCTGGACGCGCTGACGCACGGCCGCTTCGGAGAGGCCGACGGCCTTGCCTATGGCGGCATACGGGCGACGCCCGTCCTCCTGGAGCTGTTCGATGATGGCGAGGGAGACGGCGTCGATCGTCGGGGACGATCCGTTCCCGTTCCTGGACTCTGCGCTACGACTGGCCACGAGCTCACTTTGCACTGCGACTCGTCTGTCTGGCAACCCTTGAGCAATGAAATTCGTTGTTCTTGAGCCCCAATCTCACTGAATCCGAAGTTGGGGAGGGTCGGGTCTGTCGAAAGCGTCACCTAAGCGATTAGGGTTGATGGTCTCACCCATCGGACATCTGACAGGAGGGGTGGCAACAGTGACCACCGAGCTGCGTCGTCTGCGCAACTACATCAACGGGGAGTTCCGGGACGCCGCCGACGGGCGGACGATCGAGGTCATCAACCCGGCCACCGGTGACGTGTACGCCACATCTCCGCTCTCCGGGCAGGCCGACGTCGATGCCGCCATGGACGCTGCCGCGGCCGCCTTCCCCGCCTGGCGCGACACCACCCCGGCCGAGCGCCAGAAGGTACTGCTGAAGATTGCGGACGCCTTTGAGGAGCGGGCCGAGGACCTGATCGCGGCCGAGTCGGAGAACACGGGCAAGCCGCTGGAGCTGACCCGTACCGAAGAGATCCCGCCCATGGTGGACCAGATCCGCTTCTTCGCGGGCGCGGCGCGGATGCTCGAGGGCCGTTCGGCCGGCGAGTACATGGAGGGCTTCACCTCCATCGTCCGGCGCGAGCCGGTCGGCGTCTGCGCGCAGGTCGCGCCGTGGAACTACCCGATGATGATGGCCGTCTGGAAGTTCGCGCCCGCGCTGGCGGCGGGCAACACCGTCGTGATCAAGCCGTCCGACACGACGCCGGCGTCGACCGTGCTGATCGCCGAGATCATCGGCTCGATCGTGCCCAAGGGCGTCTTCAACGTCATCTGCGGCGACCGGGAGACCGGCCGCGCGATGGTCGAGCACCCGACCCCGGCGATGGCCTCCATCACCGGTTCCGTACGGGCGGGCATCCAGGTCGCCGAGTCCGCGGCCAAGGACGTCAAGCGCGTTCACCTCGAGCTGGGCGGCAAGGCGCCGGTCGTCGTCTTCGCGGACACGGACATCACCAAGGCCGTCGAGGACATCGCGGTGGCGGGCTACTTCAACGCCGGTCAGGACTGTACGGCCGCGACGCGTGTCCTCGTACACGAGTCGATCCACGACGAGTTCGTGTCGGCGCTGGCGAAGGCCGCCGCCGACACCAAGACGGGTGCGCCGGACGACGCCGATGTGCTGTACGGCCCGCTCAACAACGCCAACCAGCTGGCGCAGGTCTCCGGCTTCATCGACCGGCTGCCGGCACACGCCAAGGTCGAGGCGGGCGGTCACCGGGTCGGCGAGAAGGGCTACTTCTACGCCGCGACCGTCGTCTCCGGCCTGAAGCAGGACGACGAGATCATCCAGAACGAGGTCTTCGGCCCGGTCATCACCGTCCAGTCCTTCACGGACGAGGCGCAGGCGCTGGAGTGGGCGAACGGCGTGGAGTTCGCGCTGGCCTCTTCGGTGTGGACCAAGGACCACGCGCGGGCGATGCGGATGTCCAAGGCGATGGACTTCGGCTGTGTATGGATCAACACCCACATCCCGCTGGTCGCGGAGATGCCGCACGGCGGCTTCAAGAAGTCGGGTTACGGCAAGGATCTGTCGGCGTACGGCTTCGACGACTACACGCGCATCAAGCACGTGATGACGTCGCTCGACGGCTGACATCTGCTCTTACGAGGCAGCGCCAGGAGTACGGGGCGCGGGACACTTCCCGCGCCCCGTACTCGTGCCGTCTCGTGCCGTCTCGTGCCGTTTCATGTCGTCGGTGTGCGGTGCAGTGCCAGCAGCAGGCGCCAGACCTGGGCCGTCATGGCCTCGGGAGTCGCGTCGATCAGGCCGTGGAGCCAGTCCGCCAGGAGGCCCGCGAAGGTGGCCGCCACCGCGGAGGCGATCAGGTCGGGCGCCGGGGCGCCGGCCAACTCCCTTTCCCTGCGGCTGCGTTCGCGCAGCTCGTGGTGGAGCAGATCGCCCAGCGGGCCGCTGCCGCCCTCGCGCAGCAGGGTCCGGTAGAGCGGTGCGTGTGGCGCGAGGCCGGTGAAGAAAGCCGTCAGCGCGGGCGGCGGAGCGGCCGGGTCCGGAGTGCCGCGCCAGGCGTGGAGGGCCTCCACCGCCTCCCGTACGACCTCCGCGCACGCGTCGACCGCGAGCGCCTGCAGATCCGTGTAGTGCAGATAGAACGTGGCCCGGCCCAGACCCGCCCTGCGTACCAGCGCTGCGACGCTGACCTCTTCGAGCGGGCGCTCGGCGCACTCCTCGAGCAGTGCCTCGCGCAGCCTGGCTCGGGTGCGCTCCGCCCGCGGATCGCCGGTCGCGGCGCTCATCCAGCCACCAGGACGGCCGCCAGCGCGAGAGCACCCGGGAGCGCCTGTGCCACCAGGATGCGGCGGTTCGCGGTGATGCCGCCGTAGACACCGGCGATGACCACGCAGCTCAGGAAGAAGACCTGCACCCGGTACCCCGTCGGGTCCGCGGCGATCAGGCCCCAGACCAGGCCGGCGGCGAGGAAGCCGTTGTACAGGCCCTGGTTCGCGGCGAGCGGGGCGGTCGCGCGGGCCATCTCCGCGTCGAAGCCGGAGAGTTCGCGGCCCGGCTTGCGCTGCCACAGGAACATCTCCAGTACCAGGATGTAGGCGTGGAGCGCGGCCACCAGGCCGACCAGGACTTGGGCGGTTGTGTTCATGAGCGACTCTTCTCGTGACTTCGTGACTTCGTGCTTCTGGACTTCGTGAATCGACTTCTTGGACGGCTGTCCAGGAAGTATAGACATATGACCATGATCGACAGGGTGTCGGGCCGGGCCCGTACGGATCGACGTAGCGTCCATTGCCGCGCCCACGAGCCGCCCGGCATCCTGCGGACGTGCCCGCGATTCGGATGAACCCCATGTCAAGGCGGTCCCTCCTGCTCGGCCTCGCCGCCGGCGCCGCACTCACCGGCTGCGGGGTGCCCGCCGCGTACGTACAGCCCGGGGACCGTGCCCGGCGCGATGTCTCGGAGGGCGACAGAAGCGTCGACTTCGCCAACTGGCCGCTCTACATCGACACCGACGACGAGGACACCTCCAAGCGGCCCACCCTCGACTCCTTCACCGAGCGCACCGGGATCTCGGTCCGCTATACCGAGGAGATCAACGACAACGACGAGTTCTTCGGCAAGGTCAGCCCCGCGCTGATGAACCACCAGGAGACCGGCCGGGACCTGATCGTCGTCAGCGACTGGATGGCCGCCCGGTTCGTGCGGCTCGGCTGGGTGCAGGAGATGGACCGGGCGAAGCAGCCCAATGTCGCCAAATATCTTGATCCGCAGCTGCGTTCACCCGCCTTCGACGAGGGCCGGCTGCACAGCGTCCCCTGGCAGTCCGGGATCACCGGCATCGCGTACAACCGCAAGAAGCTCGGCCGCGAGATCAGGCACACCAGTGATCTGTGGGCGGACGATCTGCGCGGCCGGGTCACGCTCCTCTCCGGACTCGACGAATCCTTCGCCCTGCTGATGCAGGGCAACGGCGTGGACGTCACCCGCTGGACCGCGGAGGACTTCCACGAGATCTGTGAGCAGGTGGAGAAGCTGGTGAAGCGGAAACACATCAGGCGCTTCACCGGCAACGACTACATCAAGGACCTCTCCACCGGGGACGTGCTGGCCTGTCAGGCGTACTCCGGCGATGTCATCCAGCTCCGGGCCGACAACCCCGACATCGAGTTCGTGGTGCCGGAGGAGGGCGCGGAGCTGTGGGCGGAGAGCCTGATGGTCCCCAACCTCGCCCGGCACAAGCGCAACGCCGAGGCGCTCGTCGACCATTACTACGAGCCGGAGGTCGCTGCGGAGCTCGCGGCCTGGGTCAACTACGTCTGCCCGGTGCCGGCGGCCCGCGACGTACTGGCCTCGTCGAAGGACGAGGAGACGGCCGCGCTCGCCGAGGACCCGCTGATCTTCCCGGACGACGCGATGCGCAAACGCCTCGCAATCGCGCGCGACATCACCTCCGAGGAGCGCACCCCCTTCGCAAAGCGGTGGAACGCGATCGTCGGGCTGTAGCAGACTTTCGATCATGAGCGATGATCACGTGAACTCCGCGGTGACGTACGGTCTGTTCGCCGCCTGGCTGCTGCACGACGCCGAAGAACTGGTGGCCGGTCCGCGCTGGATGCGCGAGAACGTGCCCGTACTGCGCAAACGCTTCCCGGGCGTCCCCGAGCGTGCATGGCGTGCCATGGAGGCCGTCGACGAGCGCGAATTCGCCGTCGCCGTCGGGGTGATGGGCGCGATCGTCGCCTCGGCCGCCGCCGCGGGCGGGCGCTCCGGTGGCCGGTCCGCCTTCTACCAGGGAGCCCTGGATGGTTTCGGGCTGCACGGCCTCGTCCACCTCGCGCAGGCCGCTGCCGTACGCGGCTACACCCCGGGCTCGGCGACCTCGCCACTGATCGTGGTGCCGTTCACGCTCTGGGCGCGTGGCCGGCTGCGGCGCGCCGGTGTGCTCCGGCCCGCGCGGGCGCGCGACGTGGCGGCCGGTCTGGCGCTGGCTGCAGGCGCCACCATCGTCTCGCACGCGATCGCCCGCAGAGTCACCGGGGGCCGGTAAAGGGCGCGTAAACCCGGGCGTACGCTGCGGATATGAGCGAGCGAAGAGTCCTCTTGCGGCGCATACGCGTGTGGTTGGCCGTCTTCATTGTGCTTCTGGTGCTGAGCGGTGTCACCGCCTTCCCGCTGGTGCATGAGCTGCACTGGGTGGAGGATCTGCTGAAGTCCTCGGCCTCGCCGGTCCCGGATCATCTCCCGGGCCTGATGGAGTGGATCGAGCGGGTACGGGCCGGGCTGGACGCCACCGACACGAAGTACCCCTTCGTGCTGTACGGCACGGACTGGCTGGCCTTCGCGCACGGCGTGATCGCGGTCGCCTTCTACGGCCCCTACCGCGATCCCGTACGGAACATCTGGGTCGTCGAGTTCGGGATGATCGCCTGCGCCGGGATCATCCCGCTCGCCCTGATCTGCGGTCCGATCCGCGGAATCCCCTTCTGGTGGTCGGTCATCGACATGTCGTTCGGGGTCTTCGGGGTGATCCCGCTGTATGTCGTGCGCCGCAAGATCAAGCAACTCGAGGCGCTGACGGAGTCGGTGGACGGGCCACAACCGGTCGCTGCCGCGGCGTAGTTCAGTCGGCGAGGCCGTCCGGCTCCGCGCGGTCCTGGGCCTCCAGCCGTGCTCCAGGCGCCGGCGTTCGGCTCTACGGCTTGCGGCCGACCGCGCCGAACTGCGCCACCTGAACCGTCTCGCCCTCGGTCTCCGGATCGTGGCGCCAGCGGGCGCACGACACGATGCCCGGCTCCAGGACCTCCAGACCCTCCAGGAACGAGGCGAACTCCGCGCGGCTGCGGGCCGTGATCGGCGGCGTGGCGTTCTCGTTCCAGAACCGCATCGCCGCGGCATTGCCCTCGCCGCCCAGCTCCAGCGTCGGATGGGTGAGCACCAGATGGCTGCCGGACGGCACGGCGTCCATCAGCTGCCGCACGATCGACCGGGCCTCGTCGGTGTCCAGGACGAAGTTCAGGATGCCGAGCATCATCACTGACACCGGCTGCTTCAGATCCAGCAGTGGCTCGACGGCGCGGAGGATCCGGTCCGGGTTGTGGGCGTCCGCGTCGATGTACTCGGTCGCGCCCTCCGGGGAACTGGTGAGCAGCGCTCGCGCGTGCGCCAGCACGATCGGGTCGTTGTCGACATAGACGATCCGTGCGTCGGGGGCGATCCGCTGCGCCACCTCATGGGTGTTCTCGACCGTGGGCAGGCCGGTGCCGATGTCCAGGAACTGCCGTATGCCCGCCTCGCCGGCCAGGTAGCGCACGGCGCGGCGGAGGAAGGCGCGGTCCGCGCGTGCCACCTCGCCGATGCTCGGGTACATCCCGGTGACCTGGTCGCCCACCGCGCGGTCGACCTGGTAGTTGTCCTTGCCGCCCAGCCAGTGGTTCCAGACCCTGGCGTTGTGCGCTACGTCGGTGCGGATCCTGTCGGTCACGTTCTGCTCCTCGGCCGGCTGCGTGGGGCCCATCATGCCGGACAGATCAACGACCGTTGCCGACGGGTGAGTTGGGCCGTGGGGACAGTACGCGGTGAAGCGCGTCCACGCGATTGGTGGTGATCGAGTCCACGCCGTACCCGACCAGGCGGCGCATGGTGCGGCGGGTGTCTGCCGTCCAGGCGGAGACCAGCACGCCGTCCCGGTGGAGACGGTCCGTCAACTCCTCGCCGAGCAGACCGAAACGGTAGTTGAGCCAGCGCGGTCGCACCGCGTCGAGCAGCGCCGGGCGCGGCGGGGCCAGCGTCGTCCAGGTCATCGCGATCTCGGCCGAGGGATCGGCGGCGCGGACCGCGAGCATGGCGACGGGGCCCGCGCAGTAGTACACCCGCTCGTCCGCCCCGCACTCATGGACGGTGCCGACCACCGTCCGCACCGACTCCTCCGAGGCGCCCGGCAGATCGATCATCACGCGGTGCGCGCCGACCGCGAGCAGCGCCTCGCGCAGGGTCGGCACTCCGCCGTCGGTCAGCTCGTGCAGTTCCTTCGCGGTGAGATCCGCGAGCGGTCGGTCGTGTCCCCACAGCCGCTTCAGCGAGTCGTCGTGCAGCAGCACGGGCACGCCGTCACGGGTGAGGCGTGCGTCGATCTCGACAGCGCCCGCGCCCCGCTCGAAGGCCGAGCGGAGCGAGGGCAGGGTGTTCTCACGGACGCGGTAGGGATCACCGCGATGGCCCACGACACGGACAGCGCGCATGGGGCCATTGTCGGTGCCGGTCAGCGGGCGAGCCAGGCGGCGGTGTACGAGTCGATCTCCGCGATGATCCGCGCCTTGCCGGCCTCGTCGAGGAAGGATGCCTCGACGGCGTTCTTGGCGAGGGCGGCGAGGCCGCGCTCGTCCAGCTCCAGCAGCCGTGCGGCGACCGCGTACTCGTTGTTGAGGTCGGTGCCGAACATCGGCGGGTCATCGCTGTTGATCGTCACCAGCACACCGGCCTCGACCATCTCCTTGATCGGGTGCTCGTCGAGGTCGGCGACGGCGCGGGTCGCGATGTTCGAGGTGGGGCAGACCTCCAGCGGAATGCGGTGCTCGGCGAGGTACGCCAGCAGCGCCGGATCCTGCGTGGCACTGGTGCCGTGGCCGATGCGCTCGGCGCCCAGCTCGTTCAGCGCGTCCCAGATGGTCTGCGGGCCGGTCGTCTCACCGGCGTGCGGCACGGAGTGCAGGCCCGCGGCGATGGCCCGGTCGAAGTACGGCTTGAACTGCGGCCGCTCCACCCCGATTTCGGGGCCGCCCAGACCGAAGGAGACCAGGCCCTCGGGGTGCAGATCCACCGCGAGGCGGGCCGTCTCCTCTGCGGCTTCGAGTCCGGCCTCGCCCGGAATGTCGAAGCACCAGCGCAGTACGACACCGAGCTCGGCCTCGGCCGCCTTGCGGGCGTCCTCGATCGCCACCATGAAGGCATCCTCGTCGATGCCGCGACGGGTCGAACTGAACGGCGTGACGGTCAGCTCGGCATAGCGGATGTTCTGCCGGGCCATGTCCCGGGCGACCTCGAACGTGAGCAGCCGTACGTCCTCAGGGGTGCGGATCAGATCCACCACCGAGAGATAGACCTCGATGAAGTGCGCGAAGTCGGTGAAGGTGAAGTAGTCGGCGAGCGCCTCGGGGTCGGTGGGGACCTTGGAGTCCGGGTGGCGGGCGGCCAGCTCGGCGACGATGCGCGGCGAGGCCGAGCCGACATGGTGAACGTGCAGTTCCGCCTTGGGAAGCCCCGCGATGAAGGGGTGCAGATCGGTCATCGGAGTCCTCCGTGTTCAAGGGGCCGCTCGGGTCAGGGATCATCGTAGGCGGCCGTTCGAGGACTGTGCGAAGGCCGTAGCATGACGGCGAACCACGATGGGGGAGAACATGTCTGACAACCAGGCCCAGCCGCCCGGCGCGCCCGAGCCGCGTGACCCGTGGGCTGCGCCGGAGAGCAGCGCGGCACAGAACAAGGTCCCGCTGGACAAGCCCGCCGCCACCCCGAGCCCGTCGGCGCCGTTCCTGCACAGCGAGCCGACGGTCACCTCGATGCCCGGCGTAGGACCCGCTGCCCAGACCGGCGCCGTGCCGCCGCCCCCGATAGCACCGGGCGGACCGGCCCAGCCCGCCGCGGGTCCCTACGGCTACCCGGCCGCTCCGGGCGGACCGGCCCAGCCCGCCGCGGGTGCCTACGGCTACCCCGCCGCCCCGAGCCTCCCGCAGCCCACCCCCGGAGTCGGTGATCCGTACGGCGGCTATCCCGGATACCCCGGATACCAGGCCTACGGCCAGAACGGCTGGCAGAGCGCCCCGGCGAACGGCATGGGCATCACCGCGATGGTGCTCGGCATCCTCTCCGTCTGTCTGTTCTGCCTGTACGGCGTTGTCGGGGTCGTGCTGGGCGTACTCGCCCTGATCTTCGGCATCATCGGCAGGAAGCGGGCCCAGCGCGGCGAGGCCACCAACGCCGGCATGGCCCTGTCCGGCATCATCCTCGGCGTCATCGGCATCGTCATCGGCCTTGTCGTCGTCGGCTTGATGGTCTGGGGGATCACCAACGCGTTCAACAAGGACAGGACCGAGGACACGGAAGACGTCTACGGCGACTACTCCAACTCCCTGGTGATCGACAACGCACTGCCGGCGATCGAGCGCGTCAGCCGCTAGCCGCAGCCGTCCCCGCCCGCAACTCCTCGCGCGCCTCCATCAGCGCGAACCCCAGCAGATTGAGCCCGCGCCAGCGTGCGGGATCCTGCGCCCGTTCGTCGTCAGCGGCCAGCCCGATGCCCCAGATCCGGTCCATCGGGCTGGCCTCGACGAGCACCCGGTCCCCCGTGGCCAGCAGAAAATCGCGCAGCTCGGCGTCCTGCCCGAACTTGTGCACACTGCCCGAGCGCACGATGCCGAACCGCTCGCGCTCCCATATCGCGTCGTCGAAACCGCGCACCAGCCGCCCGGCCCTCTTGGCCTGCGCAGGCGTGCGCGCCTCCAGCGCCCGCTGCTCCGCATCCGCGTCGCCGAAGAGCCGCGCCTTGGACGCCATCATCCAGTGCTCCGCGGTGGCGTACTGAATTCCGTCGACCACGAAGGGCGACGGCCACCACTGGCTCAGGCAGCTCGCGCCAATGCTTCCGTCCCGGCGCGGCGCATGCCCCCAGAACTGCAGATACTTGATTCGGTTCCCCTCGCTGACCTGCTTGATCAGCTCATCCATCCCCATGCACGCGAGTCTTGCATCCACCACTGACACTCCGTACCGCGATATGCGGGTCGACGCGACACATGGTCGACCGATTCCGTCGCGTAATCAAAAGGCAACAACGGAATCCCTTGTTGGGTACGTCACTCTCTGCCAGGATCGGCAGTCAACTCGAGCTGGAACGACGGAGTGAGTTTCATGGACAACCGCTTCCAGGTGCAGGACCGCTACGCGGACGGTGCACAGTTCATCGGCGGGCGGCTGCAGCCCGGCACCTCAGGACATACGCAGGACATCGTGAACCCGGCGACCGGCGAGCTGATCCACGGCTACGAGCTGGCGGGGACCGCCGACGTCGACGCGGCCGTGGCTGCCGCCCGCGCGGCCTTCCCCGGCTGGGCGGGCGCCACCCCGGGCGAGCGCTCCGACGCCCTGCACCGCTTCGCGTCCGTGCTCGCCGAGCAGGCGGCCGACTTCGCCTATGCCGAGTCCCTGCAGTGCGGCAAGCCCATCAAGCTCACCACCGAGTTCGACGTGCCCGGCACCGTCGACAACACCGCCTTCTTCGCCGGCGCGGCCCGCCATCTCCAAGGGCAGTCCGCGGGCGAGTACAGCGGTGACCACACCTCGTACGTGCGCCGCGAGGCGATCGGTGTCGTCGGCTCCATCGCGCCCTGGAACTATCCGCTCCAGATGGCCGCCTGGAAGGTCCTGCCGGCCATCGCCGCGGGCAACACCATCGTGCTGAAGCCCGCCGAGATCACCCCGCTCACCTCGCTGATGTTCGCCGAGGCGGCGAAGGAGGCCGGGATTCCCGACGGCGTCGTCAATATCGTCAACGGCGCGGGCCGGGAAGCGGGCGAACACCTGGTGGGCCACCCGGACGTCGTCATGACCTCCTTCACCGGCTCCACCCCGGTCGGCAGGCGGGTCGCCGAGATCGCCACCGCCACCGTCAAGCGCCTCCACCTCGAGCTGGGCGGCAAGGCCCCCTTCGTCGTCTTCGACGACGCCGACCTCGAGGCCGCGGTCAACGGAGCGGTCGCCGCCTCACTCATCAACTCCGGCCAGGACTGCACTGCCGCCACCCGCGCCTATGTCCAGCGGCCCCTGTACGACGCCTTCGTCGCCGGAGTCGCCGATCTGATGTCGACCGTCCGCCTCGGCGACCCCTTCGACCCGTCGACCGACCTCGGCCCGCTCGTCTCGCACCTCCAGCGCGACCGCGTCGCCGGCTTCGTCGACCGGGCACGCGCGTACGCCACCGTCGTCACCGGCGGCGAAGCGCCCCAGGGAGAACTGAAGAGCGGCGCGTACTACCGCCCCACCCTTGTCGCGGGCGCCGCCCAGGACAGCGAGATCGTCCAGTCCGAGATCTTCGGCCCGGTCCTGGTCGTGCTGCCCTTCGGCTCCGACGACGAGGGCATCGCGCTGGCCAATGACACCCCCTACGGCCTCGCCGCCTCCGCCTGGAGCCGCGACGTCTTCCGCGCGAACCGCGCCACCCGCGAGATCAAGGCGGGCTGCGTCTGGGTCAACGACCACATCCCGATCATCAGCGAGATGCCGCACGGCGGCTACAAGGCCTCCGGCTTCGGAAAGGACATGTCGGCGTATTCCTTCGAGGAGTACACGCAGGTCAAGCACGTGATGTACGACAACACGGCAACAGTCCGCAAGGACTGGCACCGCACCATCTTCGGCGACCGCTAGCAGCTCAGCCCAGGTCGGCCACCCCACCCCACCCCAGACCAGACCAGTCCAGCCCAGCGCCGCCCGACCAGCGGCACCATCCCGAAAGGGCACAGCGCATGGATCAGCACGAGCCGGACGTCCTGTCCGCGGCCCAACTCGCGGCGATGCGACGGAGCATCACCAGCGGCAGGGGCGCCCTCTCCCGGCGTGCGATGCTGCGCGCCGGCGGCATAGGCGCGCTCACCATTGGCGGACTCGCCTCCTTGAGCGCCTGCGGCATCCCGCCCGCCAAGCGCGAGGGCGGCGCGGAGGCCTCGGACGACCACTCGGACCAGGAGAAGCAGATCAGCTTCTCCAACTGGACCGAGTACATGGACGTCAGTGAGGACGAGAAGAGCCGTCCGACGCTCAATGAGTTCACCAAGCGCACCGGGATCAAGGTCAAGTACACCGAGGACATCAACGACAACGTCGAGTTCTTCGGCAAGATCCAGCCGCAGCTCGCGGCGGGCCAGGACACCGGCCGTGACCTGATCAATGTCACGGACTGGCTGGCTGCCCGCATGATCCGGCTCGGCTGGGTGCAGAAGCTGGACCCGTCGCTGCTGCCGCACGCCTACGCCAATCTCTCCCCGCAGTTCCGCAGCCCGGACTGGGACCCGGGGCGCGCCTACTCCTACCCCTGGACCGGAATTCCGGCCGTCATTGCCTACAACGTCAAGGCGACCGGCGGCAAGAAGGTCGACTCCGTGACCCAGCTGCTGGACGACCCCACCCTCAAGGGCCGGGTCAGCTTCCTCACCGAGATGCGCGACACGGTCGGCATGACCCTGCTCGACCTGGGCAAGGACCCGGCCAAGGTCACCGACGCCGACTACGACGCCGCCATCAACCGGCTCCAGAAGGGCGTCGACAAGAAGCAGATCCGCCGCTTCACCGGCAACGATTACACCTCGGACCTCGACAAGGGCGACATCGCCGCCTGCGTCGCCTGGGCCGGTGACCTGATCCAGCTGCAGGCCGACAACCCCGACATCAAGTTCGCGATCCCGGCCGCCGGTTATATGACGGCCACCGACAATCTCCTGGTCCCGGCGCACGCCAGGCACCAGAAGAACGCCACCCGGCTCATCGACTACTACTACGAGCTCCCGGTGGCCGCACAGCTCGCCGCGTACATCAACTACGTGTGCCCGGTCGCCGGAGTCGGCCCCGAGCTCGCGAAGATCGACCCGGAGCTGGCCAAGAACCCGCTGATCATCCCGGACGCGGCCATGTCGGCCAAGTCTCACTCCTTCCGCTCGCTGAGCAGCAAGGAAGAGACGGCGTACGAAGAGAAGTTCGCCAAGCTCATCGGCGCCTGACCTGCCCTTCTCCCTCCGACACCACTGGGATCGCGACCCATGACTGAAAAGACAGAAGGCGGCGACGTCCGCCTCTCCGGGATCAGCAAGACCTATGGCTCCTTCACTGCCGTCCACCCGCTGGACCTGACCGTCCCGCAGGGCTCCTTCTTCGCCCTGCTCGGCGCCTCCGGCTGCGGGAAGACCACCACCCTGCGGATGATCGCCGGACTGGAGGACCCGAGCACCGGGAGCGTCTTCCTCGGCGGCAAGGACGTCACCCACCTGCCGCCGTACAAGCGCCCGGTCAACACCGTCTTCCAGTCGTACGCGCTCTTCCCGCACCTCGACATCTACGAGAACGTCGCGTTCGGGCTGCGCCGCCGCGGCATCAAGTCGGTGAAGAAGCAGGTCGGCGACATGCTCGACCTCGTCGAGCTGGGCGACTTCGCCAAGCGCAAGCCGCATCAGCTCTCCGGCGGTCAGCAGCAGCGCGTCGCCGTCGCCCGCGCGCTCATCAACCACCCGCAGGTGCTGCTCCTCGACGAGCCGCTCGGCGCCCTCGACCTCAAGCTGCGCCGCCAGATGCAGCTGGAGCTCAAGCGCATCCAGACCGAGGTCGGCATCACGTTCGTCCATGTCACCCACGACCAGGAAGAGGCCATGACCATGGCCGACACCATCGCGGTGATGAACGGCGGACGGGTCGAGCAGCTCGGCGCACCTGCCGAGCTCTACGAGAACCCGCAGACCACCTTTGTCGCCAACTTCCTGGGCACCTCCAACCTCATCGAGGCCGAGGTCGCCCAGAACAGCGGCGGCGAAGTCGTCGTCACGGCCGCGGACGCCAAGCTGCGGCTGCCCGCCGAGCGCTGTGCCACCCAGCCCCGTACCGGCGGAAAGCTGCTGGTCGGCGTGCGCCCGGAGAAGGTCTCGCTGGCGCACGCGGACGACGCGGGCACGATAGCCGACGGCCGCAACCGGTTCACCGGGAAGATCGCCGACTCCAGCTTCATCGGCGTCTCCACGCAGTTCGTCATCGACAGCCCGGTCTGTCCGGAGCTCGAGGTGTACGTACAGAACATCGAGCGGGACCCGCGCCTGGTCCCCGGCGCCGAGGTCGTCCTGCACTGGAACCCCGAGCACACCTTCGGTCTCGACGCGGCCCAGGACATCGACGCCGGTGTGGAGACGGTGGAGGAGACGCCATGACGGTCACCGAGGCACCGCCCGCCGCGCCGGTCCCCGAGCCGGTCGAGCCGGTAGTCCACAAACAGTCCGTCCGCCGGAAGCTGATCCCGTACTGGCTGCTGCTGCCCGGCATCCTGTGGCTGGTCGTCTTCTTCGCGCTGCCGATGGTCTACCAGGCCTCGACCTCCGTGCAGACGGGCTCGCTGGAAGAGGGCTTCAAGGTCACCTGGCACTTCCAGACCTACTGGGACGCGCTCACCGAGTACTACCCGCAGTTCCTGCGCTCGGTGCTGTACGCCGGCACGGCCACGATCCTGTGTCTGCTGCTCGGCTACCCGCTCGCGTATCTGATCGCGTTCAAGGCGGGTCGCTGGCGCAATCTGCTGCTGGTCCTGGTCATCGCGCCGTTCTTCACCAGCTTCCTGATCCGCACGCTCGCCTGGAAGACGATCCTCGCGGACGGCGGACCGGTGGTGGACGTCCTGAACAGCGTCGGCTTCCTGGACGTCACCAGCTGGCTCGGAATGACCGAGGGGAACCGGCTGCTCGCCACCCCGCTCGCGGTGGTCTGCGGGCTCACGTACAACTTCCTGCCGTTCATGGTGCTGCCGCTGTACACCTCGCTGGAGCGGATCGACCCGCGGCTCCACGAGGCGGCGGGCGATCTGTACGCGAAGTCGTCCACCACCTTCCGCAAGGTGACCTTCCCGCTGTCCATGCCGGGCGTCGTCTCCGGAACACTGCTGACCTTCATCCCGGCCAGCGGCGACTACGTCAACGCCGAACTGCTCGGCTCCACGGACACCAAGATGGTCGGCAACGTCATCCAGTCGCAGTTCCTGAGGGTGCTCGACTATCCGACCGCGGCCGCGCTGTCCTTCATTCTCATGGCGGTCGTGCTGATCATGGTCACCGTCTACATCCGCCGGGCCGGGACGGAGGATCTCGTCTGATGCGTTGGATACGACAGAACTTTGTGGTCATCGCGGGACTGCTCACGCTCGCGTACATGATCCTGCCGAACATCGTCGTGATGGTGTTCTCGTTCAACAAGCCGGCCGGTCGCTTCAACTACGCCTGGCAGGAGTTCTCCACCGACGCCTGGAAGGACCCGTGCGGTGTCGCCGATATGTGCGGCTCGCTCTCGCTCTCCCTCCAGATCGCCCTCTGGGCGACGATCGGCTCCACCGTCCTCGGCTCGATGATCGCCTTCGCGCTGGTCCGCTACCGCTTCCGGGCGCGTGGCGCGATCAACTCACTGATCTTCCTGCCGATGGCGATGCCCGAGGTGGTCATGGCCGCATCGCTGCTCACGCTCTTCCTCAACCTGGGTGCGGAGCTGGGCTTCTGGACCATCCTCATCGCGCACACCATGTTCTGCCTGAGCTTCGTGGTGGTGGCGGTCAAGGCGCGTGTGCTGTCGATGGACCCCCGCCTCGAGGAGGCGGCCCGCGACCTCTACGCCGGACCTGTGCAGACGTTCGTACGGGTCACGCTGCCGATCGCCGCTCCCGGCATCGCTGCCGGTGCGATGCTCGCGTTCGCGCTCTCGTTCGACGACTTCATCATCACCAACTTCAACTCGGGCAACACCGTCACCTTCCCCATGTTCGTGTGGGGCTCGGCCCAGCGCGGTACGCCCGTCCAGATCAACGTCATCGGCACGGCCATGTTCGTCATCGCCGTACTGGTCGTGGTCACCGGCCAGCTCATCAGCGGCCGGCGGAAGAACAGCGCACTGCTCAAGTAGCCCCTGAAGGAGTGGAAACCATGGCCCCAGCTGCCATGACCTTTGCCTCATCACTCTCCGACGCCCAGCCCGTCTCCTATTGGCTGGACGACCCCGCAAAGCCGGGAGCACTGCCCGCACTCACCGGCGACGAGCGCTGCGACCTCCTTGTCGTCGGCGGCGGCTACAGCGGACTGTGGACCGCGCTGCTGGCCAAGGAGCGCGACCCCGGGCGGGATGTCGTACTGATCGAAGGGCGCGAGGTGGGCTGGGCCGCCTCGGGCCGCAACGGCGGCTTCTGCGCCGCCTCCCTCACCCACGGCTTCGGCAACGGACTCGCCCGCTGGCCCGGTGAGCTGGCCACGCTCGAGGTGCTCGGCGACCGCAATCTCGACTCCATCGAGGCGGCGGTCGCCAGGTACGGCATCGACTGTGACTTCGAGCGCACCGGTGAGATCGACGTCGCCACCGAGCCGTACCAGCTCGAAGAGCTCCACCAGATGTATGAGGAGGCGACCGGGCTGGGCTTCACCGGCCTCGAATTCCTCGACCAGGACGCGCTGCGCGCCGAGGTGAACTCCCCGACCTTCCTCGGCGGGCTCTGGGACCGGCGCGGCGTCGCCATGCTGCACCCGGCGAAGCTCGCCTGGGGTCTGAAGCAGGCCTGTATGGACCTCGGCGTACGCGTCTACGAGAACACCCGCGGCCTGGACCTCACGGCGTCCGGCGCCGGCATGTCGGTCCGCACCCCGTACGGCCGGGTCTTCGCCCGCCGGGTCGCGCTCGGTACGAACGTCTTCCCGTCGCTGGTCAAGCGGGTGCGCCCGTACACCGTCCCGGTCTACGACTACGCCTTGATGACCGAACCGCTCAGCGCGGAGCAGCTCGACGCGATCGGCTGGAAGAGGCGGCAGGGACTCGGCGACAGCGCGAACCAGTTCCACTACTTCCGGATCACCGCCGACCACCGCATCCTGTGGGGCGGTTACGACGCGATTTATCCGTACGGCGGCAAGGTCAGCGCCGAAATGGACCACCGGCCGCAGACCTATCTCAAGCTCGCCGAACACTTCTTCCGCTGCTTCCCGCAGCTGGAGGGGCTGCGCTTCAGCCATGCCTGGGGCGGCGCGATCGACACCTGCTCGCGTTTCTCCGCCTTCTTCGGGACGGCGCACGGCGGCAAGGTCGCCTATGCAGCCGGGTTTACGGGACTCGGCGTCGGCGCCACCCGCTTCGGCGGGGACGTCATGCTCGACCTCCTCTCCGGCGAGCGGACCGAGCGCACCGAGCTGGAGATGGTGCGCAGCAAGCCGCTGCCGTTCCCGCCCGAGCCCGTCGCCTGGGCCGGTATCGGACTCACCAAATGGGCGCTGGCCAGGGCGGATGCCAACGGTGGCCGCCGCAACGTGTGGCTTCGGGCCATGGACAGGCTCGGCCTCGGCTTCGACAGCTAGGCCGTCTTGATCAATGCGATCGCGCTGATGGCCCAGGCCGATGCCGACGAGGACCTGAACTGGGCCTTCTCGTTGGATGGAGTCCACGATCGTGCGTGCCGACCAGTACGCGGCCGGGCTCGCAAAAGAGGGGCCCCGGCCGGGCCAGCAAAAACGGGGCCCCGGCCGGCAGTTCGGCGTCCAGCACGGTGGGCTGGCGGAGGGCGGCGGCGATGGTGGCCCGGCGCCGGGAGCCGGCAGCGAAACGGCTTGGGCGGCCGGCTCGGGTTGAGTGAGGGGCGGGAGCGCTGCCAGAGGCCTTGACAACCACATTGGTCTGGACCATGTTGTGCGCGTCGCTCCCCCTCCATTCCCCCCATGCCCGGAGGCAGTTGTGCACCGCACCAGACTCTTGGCCGCTCTGTCGGCGGCCGCCCTCGCCATCAGCGGACTCGTCGCCACGGCATCGGCCGCCGGAGCGGCCGACACCGAACTCGCCCGCAACGGTGGCTTCGAGACCGGCCTCACCGGCTGGAGTTGTACGGCGGGCAGCGGTGCAGCCGTCAACTCGCCGACCCACAGCGGCAGTTCCGCACTAAAGGCCACCCCGGCGGGCAATGACAACGCCAACTGCAGTCAGACGGTCACCGTCAAGCCGAACTCCGACTACACGCTCAGCGGCTGGGTCCAGGGCAGTTACGTCTACCTCGGCGCAGCCGGCACCGGCACCACCGACGTCTCCACCTGGACCTCCTCGGCACCCACCTGGCAGCGGCTGTCGACCACGTTCCGTACGGGCGCGTCGACCACCTCGGTCACGATCTACACCCACGGCTGGTACGGCACCCCCGCCTACTACGCCGACGATCTCTCGCTGCTCGGGCCGGGCGGCGACCCGGTCCAGGTACCGGCCGCCCCCACCGGCCTGTCCGCCGGCGCCCCCGGCTCCACCTCCGTACCGCTGACCTGGTCCGCATCCTCGGGCGCCACCTCGTACAACGTCTACCGGGGCGGTGCCAAGGTCCTTGACGTCAGCGGGACTTCGGCCACCGTCACCGGTCTCGCCCCCTCCACCGCGTACAGCTTCCAGGTGTCCGCGGCCAACGAGGCCGGCGAGTCCGCCAAGTCGTCGGCGGTCACCGCGACCACCACGGCGGGCGGCGGCGACAGCGGCGGCGAACTCCCCGCCCATGCTCTCGTCGGCTATCTGCACGCCAGCTTCGCCAACGGCTCCGGCTATACGCGCATGGCCGATGTGCCCGACTCCTGGGACGTCATCAACCTGGCCTTCGGCGAACCGACTTCGGTCACCTCGGGCGATATCCGCTTCAGCCTCTGCCCGGCCGCCGAATGCCCGAACGTCGAGTCCGCCGCCGACTTCAAGGCGGCCGTCAAGGCCAAGCAGGCCGCGGGCAAGAAGGTCCTGATCTCCATCGGCGGCCAGAACGGCCAGGTGCAGCTCGCCACCACGGCCGCCCGTGACACCTTCGTCTCCTCCGTCTCGAAGATCATCGACGAGTACGGGCTCGACGGCCTGGACATCGACTTCGAGGGCCACTCCCTCTCCCTGAACACCGGCGACACGGACTTCCGCTCGCCGACTTCGCCGGTGATCGTCAATCTGATCTCGGCGGTCAAGACTCTCAAGGCCAAGTACGGCTCGAAGTTCGTCCTCACGATGGCCCCGGAGACATTCTTCGTCCAGCTCGGCTACCAGTACTACGGCTCGGGCCCCTGGGGCGGCCAGGACCCGCGCGCCGGCGCGTACCTCCCGGTCATCCATGCCCTGCGCGACGACCTCACCCTGCTGCATGTCCAGGACTACAACTCGGGCTCGATCATGGGCCTGGACAACCAGTACCACTCCATGGGCGGCGCGGACTTCCACATCGCCATGACCGACATGCTGCTGACCGGCTTCCCGGTCGCCGGCGACACCACCAAGGTCTTCCCCGCCCTGCGCCCGGAGCAGGTCGCCATCGGTCTGCCCGCCTCCACCCAGGCGGGCAACGGCCACACCGCGCCCGCCGAGGTGAACAAGGCGCTGGACTGCCTGACCAGGAAGACCAACTGCGGCTCGTACCAGACCCATGGCACCTGGCCGGCGATGCGCGGCCTGATGACCTGGTCGATCAACTGGGACCGCTTCAACCAGTGGGAGTTCTCGAAGAACTTCGACGCGTATTTCGGAGGCTGAACGGGAGCAGGATCATCCCGCAGAGGCACCAGCTGCCGATGACGTCCAGCGGCCAGTGATAGCCGCGCAGGACAAGTCCGATGCCCGTCGCCAGGGTGAGCACCAGGGCGACGGGCATCGCCCATCGGCGCCTCAGATCCGGGCTGAGGAGCAGCGCGGCGCCGCAGTAGGCCACCATCGCGGTCGCCGAATGGCCGGACGGGTAGAAGCCGCCCGCCTCGGTGAGCGGGCCCTGGCGGTCGATCACCGCCTTCAGCGGCGAGACGAGCACAGGGACCGTGACCATGGCGAGGACGGCGTACAGCGCCGCGAAGCGCCGGCCGCGCCACAGGGCGTACGCCACGGCCGCGGCCAGAACAGGAAGCGCGACCTGTGTACTGCCGAGGTCGGAGAGCTGATCGGTCAGTACCCGGGGCGCATGGCCGACGATCCGCAGTTCCACGCGCTCATCGAGGGACCTCAGCGGACCATCGGCAGCCACCTGCCAGGTGATCACAGCGAAGAGAACGGCACACAGCGCCAGAAGAACCGGCGGGGCCACAAGAAAAAAAGTCGGCCGCCTCGGAACAGGGGGGGTGGTTCCGAGGTGACCGACTGGACCGGTTTGCCGCGCGCCCCGGGGGGTTTGGGGCGGGCGGCCATCCGATCGGTGAGGAGTTCCGGAGCCGGAGGCCCCAGTGGTGTGCGCGAGGGCACGTCCGAGGCGAGGCTGGGGAGGCTCCGCCCTGGAGTCGCCCGCAGTCCCCTGCGAGCGGGGTGTTTCTCTCATCTGCAAAAACCGTACGGCAGGGGCGGGGGGACCGACAGGCGGATCTCCATCCCGCCATCGGCCCCCCACAGAGTCTTCACAGGCCCCGACCGTTCCCCTTGGTCACACGCCCGCGAAGGCCTGCTCGATGATGTCCAGACCCTCGTTGAGCAGGTCCTCACCGATCACCAGCGGGGGCAGGAAGCGCAGCACATTGCCGTACGTACCGCAGGTGAGCACCAGCAGACCCTCGGCGTGGCAGGCCTTGGCGAGCGCGGCGGTCGCGGCCGGGTTCGGCTCCTTGGTGGCGCGGTCCTTGACCAGCTCGATCGCGATCATCGCGCCGCGGCCGCGGATGTCGCCGATGATGTCGTACTTCTCGGCAATCGCGGTGAGGCGGCCCTTCATGACCTCCTCGATGCGCTTGGCCTTGCCGTTGAGGTCGAGCTCCTTCATCGTCTCGATGGCGCCGAGCGCACCGGCGCAGGCCACCGGGTTACCGCCGTACGTACCGCCGAGGCCGCCCGCGTGCGGGGCGTCCATGATCTCGGCGCGACCCGTCACGGCGGCGAGCGGCAGACCGCCCGCGATGCCCTTGGCGGTCGTGATCAGGTCCGGGACGATGCCCTCGTCCTCACAGGCGAACCACTGGCCGGTCCGGCAGAAGCCGGACTGGATCTCGTCCGCCACGAACACGATCCCGTTGTCCTTGGCGAACTGCGAGATGGCCGGCAGGAAGCCCTTGGCCGGCTCGATGAAACCGCCCTCGCCGAGGACCGGCTCGATGATGATCGCGGCGACGTTCTCGGCGCCGATCTGCTTGTTGATCATGTCGATGGCCTGCGCGGACGCCTCGGCGCCGGCGTTCTCCGGACCGGTGAGCCAGCGGTAGCCGTACGCGACGGGGACGCGGTACACCTCGGGCGCGAACGGCCCGAAGCCCTGCTTGTACGGCATGTTCTTGGCGGTCAGCGCCATCGTCAGGTTGGTGCGGCCGTGATAGCCGTGGTCGAACACCACGACCGCCTGGCGCTTGGTGTAGGCACGCGCGATCTTGACGGCGTTCTCGACGGCCTCGGCGCCGGAGTTGAACAGCGCCGACTTCTTCGCGTGGTCACCCGGCGTCAGCTCGGCCAGAGCCTCGGCGACCTCGACGTAACCCTCGTAGGGCGTGACCATGAAACAGGTGTGGGTGAAGTCGGCGAGCTGCGCGGAGGCGCGGCGCACGACGGCCTCGGCGGAGGCGCCGACGGAGGTCACGGCGATGCCGGAACCGAAGTCGATGAGGCGGTTGCCGTCCACGTCCTCGATGACACCGCCGCCGGCGCGGGCGGTGAAGACGGGCAGCACGGACCCCACACCACCGGCGACCGCGGCGGTACGGCGGGCCTGCAGCTCGATCGACTTCGGGCCGGGGATGGCGGTGACGACGCGGCGCTCCTGCGGGATTGCGGTCATGAGGGGCTCCTGGGGGTGTTCCGGACGCAACTTCTCTTTCTCCGCAGGCTAGGCGCGAGGAAGGGGGCCGGGCATGCTCCGTTCGGGAGTGTTGAGCCCAAGCCGTTGTCCCCGACGGACAAGGACACCCGTGGCCCGGTCATCCGTACCTCCCGGGTCCCGGCACCGCGACACCACCCGGATCGGTGAACTCCCCTCAGTGGGGCACTAGATTGGCCGGTGCACAGAGCGGGCCTGGCTGGTCAGGGGGCAGCAGTTCATGGATTCCGAAGGCACTTTCGACGCACGCGGCGCACGGTCCGATCCGGTGCCGCGTCCCGCCGGGCCGCCACCCTCCGTGCCACCCTCCGTGCCGCCCGCCGCGGCGCCCGGGATCCCCGCGCTGCCCGGTCACGCTCCCACTACTCGCCCCGCCGTCGTCGACTGGCTGCGCACCCCCCGCCCGGCCGCCGACCCCGGCATCTGGCGCCTCGGCCACCGCGCCCGCCCCGACGAGGAGCCCGAGCTCGTCCCCGCCCGCCGTCTCTTCGCCGGCGCCGTCATCGCGCTGCTCAGCGGCTGGCTGCTGTGGTCGCTCCTGTGGAACGGCTACCTCGGCCGCTACTGGATCTGGCCCCTCCTCGTACTGACCCCGGACTCCTGGCGCTCCGACCCGCCCACCTGGGCCACCGCCAGCTACATCTACTATGCGATCGTCGGCGGCGGCCTGCTGGTGTTCTTCGCCCGGATCGGCCATGTACCGGAGATCTGGAACCGGTACGTGCGCCGCGCCGACAAGCCCGTCACCGCGCCGCCGCCCCGGCCCGAGGCCGACCCCGCCGACTGGCCCGACCTGCGCACCGCGGGCCTCACCGATGCGGCGAAGAGCCTCGCCGAGGCCACCCGCGCCGGTCTGCTCGGAGATGTCGACTACGCCAGGATCCGGCGTGCCTGGCAGGGCGTGCACGCCAGGCCCGAGCGGCTCGCCGCCTTCACCGACACGGTGCGCAAGCACGGCGCGGCCGCCTGCGCCCACCCCTCAGGCGTACGCGACCTGCCGCTCCGTACCGCCACCCACGATCTCGCCACCGCACAGGTCAAGATCGGCACCGCGGTCGACGACGTCCGCAACCCCTATCCGCGCCGCACCACCGGCGTGGCTCTGGAGCCCGCGCTGCTCGGCACCTCGCTGCTCGCCGTCGGGCCCTCCGGATCCGGCAAGAGCGTGCGCCTGGTGCGGCCCGTCGTCGAGTCGATGTGCCTGCTCGCGCTCGCCAACCGCGCCGCCGTCGTCGCCGTCACGGCGTACGGCACCGGCCTCGCCCCGGACGACGCCTTCGACCTCGTCATCGCCGTCGGCCGCCCCGACTCCACCCACGACCTCGACCTCTACGGCGGCGCCGACGACCCCGACGAGGCCGCCAGGATGCTCGCCGAGGCGCTCGTCGGCGATCTCGCCGCCACCCTTCCCGGCGGCGACAGCAGGCGCGCCGCCACCGCGCTGGCCCAGCTCATCGGGCCGTACCAGTGCGTCCACGGCCACTTCCCCACCGTTCCGGAGCTGCGCGAGCTCCTCGGCGGCGCACCCGCCGCCGTCGGCGCGCTGCGCACCGCCCTGGAGACCGGGACCGACCCCGGCGCCGCAGCCCAGCTGCGTGAACTGGACGCCCGTGAGCGGCAGTCGGCCCGCGCCGACGACATCGGCGTACTGCTCGCCGAGCGGATCGCCTTCCTGGACCGGCCCGCGTTCGCGCACTTCTTCCGTACGGACGGCGGCGGCCGGCAGTTCTCGCTGCGCGCCATCGAGCACCCGCTGCGGGTCCGTGTCGACCTGCCCGAGCGCGGCCACGCCGAGGCCTCACGGATCGTCGCGCGCCTGGTACTCGCCCAGTTCACCGAGGCCGCGCTCAGCCGCTCGGACAGGTCGCTGTTCGCCTGTCTGGTGCTGGACGACGCGACGTACACCGTGACCGCCGACTCGGTGCGCTCGGTCCAGCGGCTGCGCTCCGCCAACGCCGGGGTGGTGCTGGCGCTGCGCACCCTGGAGGACGTGCCGGAGCCGCTGCGCGGCCCGCTGCTCGGCGCGGTCGGCTGCCGGATGGCGTTCGCCGGCCTCGCTCCCTGGGACGGTGGCCGGTTCGCCGAGACCTGGGGCACCGAATGGGTGCAGACCCGGGACGTCACCAACCGGCAGATCATCTCCGACGAGCCCGTCACCAAGGCGCTGCACATCATGCGCCGCCTGGTCACCGGCAAGGCGGCCACCTCCGAGGCGATCACGGTGCGGGAGGTCGAGCGCGCCCGCTGGTCGGCGTCCGACCTCGCGCACGCCGTGCCCGCGGGGCATGCAGTGCTGTCGCTGACGACCGTACGAGGCGAACACGCGCCGCCCCTGCTGGTGGATCTGCGCACCTGACCGGCTTCCGGAACTGCTACGCCCTGGCAGAATCGGTGTACGCCGTTCATACGGGACGGCGAAATCCTCCGCGCTTCTGCCCCTGCGCCTCTGCTCGAAGGGCCTACGGTCCCCATGCCGCCCACGCTCGCCTCGCTTGTCCAGCACTCGGCGCTCAAACTCACCGTGCGTGCCGGGGAGGACCGGCTCGAGACGCCGGTGCGCTGGGCGCATGTCAGTGAGCTCGCCGACCCCGTGCCGTACATGGAGGGCGGCGAGCTGCTGCTCGTCACGGCGATGACGCTGGACGCCGAGGACCCTGAGGCGATGCGCCGCTATGTGCGCAGGCTGGTGGGCGCGGGCGTCGTCGGGCTCGGTTTCGCGGTCGGCGTGTACTACGAGGACATCCCGGAGGCCCTCGTCGAGGCGGCGAAGGAGGAGGGGTTCCCGCTCCTCGCCGTGCCACGCCGCACTCCGTTCCTCGCGATCAGCAAGGCGGTCTCCGCGGCGAACGCGGCCGACCAGTACCGGGCGGTGACAGCCGGTTTCGAGGCGCAGCGGGAGCTGACGCGCGCCGCCCTCGCCGAGGGCCCCGACGCGGTCGTCGCCCGTCTCGCCGCGCATATCGACGGCTGGGCGGCGCTGTACGACGCCTCCGGCGCGGTCGTCGCCGCCGCGCCCGAATGGGCCACGCGCCGGGCCGCCAGGATCACCGGCGACGTGGAGCGGCTGCGCGAGCGGTCCGCGCCCGCGAGCGCCGTCGTCGGCGACACGGAGGACCGCGTCGAGCTGCAGTCGCTCGGCAGCGGCCGACGCGTGCGCGGCGCGCTGGCCGTCGGCACGGGCGCCCCGCTGGGCACGGCCGAGCGGTACGCCGTGCACTCCGCCGTCGCCCTGCTGACCCTCTCCACGGAGCGCTCGCGCGCGCTCCAGGCGGCGGAACAGCGGCTCGGCGCGGCCGTGCTGCGGATGCTGCTCTCCGGCCAGCAGGACCACGCCCGTGCGGTCGCCGGCGATCTGTACGGCGGCCTGCTCGACGCGCCATTCCGGCTGGTGATCGCCGAACCCGCCGGAGAGCCGGACCCCGCGAGCGAGCATCCGCTCCATGCGTTCGCCGAGTCACTGGAGTCGGCGGCGGCGCGGGCCGGCGAGGCGGTGCTCGTGGTACCGGACAGCGACGGCCGGCTGGTGGTGCTGGCCGCGGACGGCGGCGCGGTCGTCGCGGCGTGCACCTCCGCCTACGCCGACAAGGAGGCCGATGACGCCGAGGTCGTCGTCGGCCTCTCGGCGCCGACCGGACCCATAGCGGCGGCTGGCGCCTACAAACAGTCCGAGCAGGCGCTCTCGGTCGCCCGGCGACGCGGCCGCGCTCTGGTCGAGCACGAGGAGCTGGCGGCAGGATCGATCCTCCCGCTGCTCGCCGACGACGCCGTACGCGCCTTCGCGGACGGAATGCTGCGCGCGCTGTACGAACACGACGCGACCGGCCGCGGAGACCTCGTCGCCTCGCTGCGCGCCTGGCTATCGCGCCACGGTCAGTGGGACGCTGCCGCCGCCGACCTCGGCGTACACCGCCATACGCTGCGCTACCGGATGCGCAGGGTCGAGGAGATCCTGGGCCGCTCGCTCGACGACCCGGACGTCCGGATGGAGCTGTGGCTGGCGCTGAAGACGACATCGGCGGCCGCGGCCGAGTAACAGTCGGAGTAGCAGTCGGGGGGCGCAGGATTTTTCCGTTTTCGTGCCCGAAGTCGGGCAAAAACATTGGTGATTGACCGCTGGACTGCCTAAGGTCCTGCCTCGTGGCCACCAACTCCAGCACCCCTGAGGCCGGCACCTCCGCCGTCGGTACCGCTGTCGCACCCCCGCCCGAGCGCCGGACATCCGGAGCCGTCTGGGTCGCGCTCGCCATCGTGTACGTCGTCTGGGGCTCCACCTACCTCGGCATACGCATCGTCGTCGAGACCATGCCGCCGTTCCTCTCCGCCGGAGGCCGCTTCATCCTGGCGGGCCTGATCCTCGCCGGGCTCGTGGCCTGGCGGCAGGGGACCTCGGCGCTCAAGGTCAACCGCGTCCAGCTCGCCTCGGCCGCCGTGGTCGGTCTGCTGCTCCTGCTCGGCGGCAACGGCCTCGTCGTGCTCGCCGAGACCTCCGTGCCCTCCGGGCTCGCCGCCCTGCTGATCGCCGTCGTGCCCGCCTGGGTGGTCGTACTGCGCAGGGGCTTCGGCGAGCGGCCCGGCCTCGGCGCGTACCTGGGCGTCCTCCTCGGCCTGGCGGGCCTCGCCGTGCTGACCCTGCCCGGCCTCAGCGGCGACGTACGCCTGTGGGGCGTTCTCACCGTCATCGCGGCGACCGTCATGTGGTCGGTGGGCTCCTTCTCCTCCTCGAAGATCCCCATGCCGAAGAACCCCTTCGCGGCCAGTGCGTACGAGATGGTCGCGGGCGGCATCGGCTGCCTGCTGGTGGGACTCGGCCGCGGCGAGCAGCACGGCTTCGTACTCGGCGAGGTATCCGCCCGTTCCTGGACCGCCCTTGGCTATCTCGTCGTCTTCGGCTCGCTCGTCGCGTTCACGGCGTACGCCTGGCTGCTGCACTCCGCGCCGCTGTCCCTGGTCGCGACGTACGCGTACGTCAACCCGGTCGTCGCCGTCCTCCTCGGCGCGCTGATCCTCAACGAACAGCTGAGCTGGCCGATCGCCGTCGGCGGCGCGGTCGTGGTGGCGGGCGTCTGCCTGATCGTGTCGACCGAACGCCGCCGCTGAGGCAACTCCGGTGGCCGCCCCCGTAACCCCGTACGGCCTTCGGCCGTGTCTTCAATCGCCGGACGGGCTGGAAATGCCGGCCCAGCCGCATTCAGCCTCGCCGCGTTTGAGGCGCGGGGTCCGGGGCGGAGCCCCGGTTGAGCGCAACGCACGCCAAAGCGGCGGACCCGCCCCGCCCACCACTCCACCCCGGACAAACGCCAGACCGCCCTCCCGCCCCTACCGTGGGGCAGACACACCCCCATTTACATCTACTTCGGAAGGGCCGGGACATGACCTCCACCCACGCCTTCTGGCTCGCCGGCCGCCAGGCCACCGGCGAGGCCACCTTCGATGTCACCTCCCCCTGGGACGGACGCCTCGTCGGTCAGGTCGCTGTCCCGACCGACGCCCAGATCGAGGAGGCCGTCGCCGCCGCGCACGCCGTGCGGGACGAGTTCGCCGCGACCCCGGCACACGCACGCGCCGCAGCCCTCGACCATGTGTCGCGCCGCCTCGTCGAGCGCACCGAGGAGATCGCCCAGCTGATCTCCGCCGAGAACGGCAAGCCCGTCAAGTGGGCCCGCGGTGAGGTCGGCCGCGCCGTCTCCGTCTTCCGCTTCGCCGCCGAGGAGGCCCGCCGCTTCAACGGTGGCGAGGCACAGCGCCTCGACACCGACGCCGGCGGCGTCGGCCGGCTCGCGCTGACCCGCCGCTTCCCCAAGGGCGCAGTCCTCGGCATCGCGCCGTTCAACTTCCCGCTGAACCTCTGCGCCCACAAGATCGCCCCGGCGATCGCGGTCGGTGCGCCGATCATCCTCAAGCCCGCACCGGCGACGCCGCTGTCCGGCCTGATCATCGGCGAGCTGCTGGCCGAGACCGAGCTGCCCGCGGGCTCCTGGTCCGTGCTCCCGGTCCCGAACGACCGGATGCCCGCCCTCGTCCAGGACGAGCGCCTGCCGGTCATCTCCTTCACCGGCTCCGACAAAGTCGGTTACGCGATCATGGACTCGGTGCCGCGCAAGCACTGCACCCTGGAGCTGGGCGGCAACGGCGCGGCCGTCGTCCTCGGCGACTTCGGATCCGAGCAGGACCTGGACTGGGCGGCGACCCGTATCGCCACCTTCTCCAACTACCAGGGCGGCCAGTCCTGCATCTCCGTGCAGCGCGTGATCGCCGACGCCTCGGTGTACGACCGCCTGCTGCCGAAGATCGTCGCGGCCGTCGAGACCCAGGTCACCGGCGACCCGTCCGACTCCGCCACCGACGTCGGCCCGCTGGTCAGCGAGGACGCGGCCAAGCGCGTCGAGTCCTGGGTCGACGAGGCCGTAGAGGCGGGCGCCAAGCTGCTCGCGGGCGGCAAGCGCGACGGTGCCTCGTACGCGCCCACCGTCCTCGCCGACGTCCCCGCGGACACCACCCTCGCCTGCGAGGAGGTCTTCGGACCGGTCCTCACGGTGAAGAAGGTCGACGGCGAGGCGGAGGCCTTCGCCGCCGTCAACGACTCCAAGTACGGCCTGCAGGCAGGCGTGTTCACGCACGATGTGCAGACCGCCTTCCGCGCTCACCGCGCCCTCGAGGTCGGCGGCGTGATCATCGGCGATGTGCCGTCGTACCGCGCGGACCAGATGCCGTACGGCGGTGCCAAGCAGTCCGGCGTCGGCCGCGAGGGTGTGCGGTACGCGATGGACGACTACACCTACGAGCGGGTCCTGGTCCTCACTGGTCTGGCCCTGTAAAGCCCGTACGCCGAGGACGACGGCCGGAGCCCACTGTGCGGGGGCTCCGGCCGTTTTTCTGTGTTACGGAGTCGCCGCTGTGTGCGCACTGGTGGAGAGGGCAGGAATCGGGTACTACGGACGAGTAGCACCGGTCGGTACGGCGATCTCGCCCCGGCCCATGCCCTTGGATGTCCCCGACTCGCGGCGAGGTGAGCCTCATGTCCGCACCACTCGACAAGACACATGCTCCGAAGGTCAGTGAGCGCGAAGCACGACAGGTCGCCGAGGCCGCGCGCGAACAGGACTGGCGCAAACCCAGCTTCGCCAAGGAACTGTTCCTGGGCCGTTTCCGCCTGGACCTGATCCACCCGCACCCGATGCCCGCCGACGAGGACGCCCAGCGTGGCGAGGAGTTCCTGGCGAAGCTGCGCGACTTCTGCGAGACGCGGATCGACGGCGCCCGTATCGAACGCGAGGCGCGGATCCCGGACGAGGTGATCAACGGGCTCAAGGAGCTCGGCGCGCTCGGCATGAAGATCGACACGAAGTACGGCGGCCTCGGCCTCACCCAGGTGTACTACAACAAGGCGCTGGCCCTGGTCGGCTCGGCGAACCCGGCGATCGGCGCGCTGCTCTCCGCGCATCAGTCGATCGGCGTACCGCAGCCGCTGAAACTTTTCGGCACGCAGGAGCAGAAAGACATCTTCCTGCCGCGCCTCGCCCGTACCGACATCTCTGCCTTCCTGCTCACCGAGCCGGACGTCGGCTCCGACCCGGCCCGCCTCGCCACCACGGCCGTCCCGGACGGCGACTCGTACGTCCTCGACGGTGTGAAGCTCTGGACGACGAACGGCGTCGTCGCCGACCTCCTCGTCGTCATGGCCCGCGTCCCCAAGTCGGACGGCCACAAGGGCGGCATCACCGCGTTCGTCGTCGAGGCCGCGAGCGAGGGCGTCACGGTCGAGAACCGCAACGCCTTCATGGGCCTGCGCGGCCTCGAGAACGGCGTCACCCGCTTCCACCAGGTGCGCGTCCCCGCCGCGAACCGCATCGGCTCCGAGGGCGCCGGTCTCAAGATCGCCCTCACCACCCTCAACACCGGCCGTCTCTCGCTGCCCGCGATGTGCGTCGGCGCCGGAAAGTGGTGTCTGAAAATCGCCCGCGAATGGTCGTCGGTGCGCGAGCAGTGGGGCAAGCCGGTCGCCAGGCACGAGGCCGTCGGCGCCAAGATCTCCTTCATCGCGGCGACCACTTTCGCCCTGGAAGCCGTGGTCGACCTCTCCTCGCAGATGGCCGACGAGGACCGCAACGACATCCGTATCGAGGCGGCGCTGGCCAAACTGTACGGCTCCGAGATGGGCTGGCTGATGGCCGACGAACTGGTCCAGATCCGCGGCGGCCGCGGTTTCGAGACGGCGGACTCGCTGGCGGCCCGCGGTGAACGGGCCGTCCCCGCCGAGCAGATCCTGCGTGACCTGCGCATCAACCGCATCTTCGAGGGCTCGACGGAGATCATGCATCTCCTGATCGCCCGCGAGGCCGTCGACGCCCACCTCGCCGTGGCCGGGGACATCATCGACCCCGACAAACCCCTGTCCGCAAAGGCGAAGGCAGGCGCGAACGCCGCCGGGTTCTATGCCCGCTGGCTCCCGAAACTGGTCACGGGACGGGGCCAACTCCCGCGTACGTACAGCGAGTTCCACCCGTCCGGCCATCCGGACCTCTCCGGGCACCTGCGCTACGTCGAACGCTCGTCCCGCAAGCTGGCCCGCTCCACCTTCTACGCCATGACCCGCTGGCAGGGCCGGATGGAGACCAAACAGGGCTTCCTCGGCAGGATCGTCGACATCGGCGCGGAGCTGTTCGCGATGAGCGCGGCGTGCGTACGCGCGGAACTGTTGCGTACGTCCGAGGATTACGGTCGCGAGGCGTACCAGCTGGCCGACGTCTTCTGCCGGCAGTCCCGCATCCGCGTCGAGGAGCTCTTCACCCGCCTGTGGTCCAACACCGACGACCTCGACCGCAAGGTGGTGGAGGGCGTCCTGTCCGGTACGTACACCTGGCTGGAACAGGGCATCGTCGACCCCAGCGGGGAGGGCCCCTGGATCGCGGACGCGACCCCGGGCCCGGCCGAACGGGACAACGTCCACCGCCCGATCCGCTGAGAGACTCCGGGGCGTCCACGGACGCCCCGGAGCAACGTCCGCGGCGTGATGACTGCCGACGGCGTGCTGTCCGTACGACATGGCGCGGCTGCGCGAGCGCTTCGGCGTCCCCACGCACTTCTGGAACCTTCTCGACCGCACCGGTCCCCGTGCCCGACAATCGACCCTTGATCACGGTCAACACGGAATCGGGGCAGGGATGTTCGGGGCGGGGATGTTCGGGGCGGGGAATCAGGGCGTTCGGCGGCGGGTAGCTGCCCTCCTTGTGGCGGCCGTGCTCAGCGGCGTCGCCGCGTGCGGCAGCGGTGACGACAAGGGCAAGGAGAAGAAGGCCGACGGCAGACCCACCGCCTCCGTCCCCAAAGCCCTCACCGAGGCCCAGCTCAAGGCCGCCTCCTTCACCGACGGCGAGAAGGTCGGCAGCTACACCGCCTCCGAGTTCACCCTCGGGGCGCCGCTCGGCGAGGACTACACCGCCGATCCCGCCACCTGTCAGCCCCTCGTCAGCCTCGCCAAGGGCGCCACCAGCCACGACCCGGCCGCCGAGGTCAACCGCCAGGTCGACGTTCCCGACGAGATGGCCGGGCTCAGCGTCGCCGTACAACTGCGCTCGTACGCGAACGGCGAGGCCGCCGCCGTCATGAAGGCCCTCGGCGCCGCGGGGACCCGGTGCGCCGGCGGGTTCACCGAAGAACGCGCCATCGCGAAGGCCAAATACCTCAAGGTGGAGCCCGCCAAGGCGCCCGCCTTCGGGGACGAGGCGAAGGCGTTCCGCTTCACCATCCTCGATGTGAAGGGGAAGCTGAAGCTCTACGAGTACCTGACCGTCGTCCGCTCAGGCTCCAGCACGCTCTCGTTCCGCGCCGAGATCATCGGCACCAAGGACATCGGAGGAGTGCCCGAAGAGGTCATGAAGGCCCAGTGGGAGAAGTTCCGGGCGGGCTCGAACACCGGCGCGTAGGGACGCACTGTCCGGTCGGACAGGAGTTACGGCCACAATGGGGGGATGAGCGACAGCCCATCCCCCCTCGCCGACCCGCACCTCGTCTTCGACGCGACCGAAGGCCGCCGGGACATCGTCGTCCTCGGCTCCACCGGGTCCATCGGCACTCAGGCCATCGACCTGGTGCTGCGCAACCCCGACCGCTTCCGTGTCACCGCGCTCTCCGCTGCCGGCGGCCGCGTCGGACTCCTCGCCGAGCAGGCACGGCAGTTGCGGGTCGACACGGTCGCGGTGGCCCGCGAGGACGCCGTGCCCGCGCTGCGCGAGGCACTCGCGGAGCAGTACGGGGCCGAGCCCCTGCCCGAGATCCTGGCCGGACCCGACGCCGCCACCCAGCTCGCCGCCTCCGCCTGCCACACCGTGCTCAACGGCATCACCGGATCCATCGGTCTCGCCCCCACCCTCGCCGCCCTCGAAGCCGGCCGGACGCTCGCCCTCGCCAACAAGGAGTCGCTCATCGTCGGCGGGCCGCTGGTCAAGGCCCTCGCCAAGCCCGGCCAGATCATCCCGGTCGACTCCGAGCACGCCGCCCTCTTCCAGGCGCTGGCGGCCGGGACGAGAGCCGACGTACGCAAGCTGGTGGTGACGGCATCCGGCGGGCCGTTCCGTGGCCGTACGCGCGCCGAGCTGGCAGATGTCACCCCCGAGGACGCCCTCGCCCACCCCACCTGGGCCATGGGCCCGGTGATCACGGTGAACAGCGCCACCCTCGTCAACAAGGGGCTCGAGGTCATCGAGGCGCATCTTCTCTACGACATCCCCTTCGACCGCATCGAGGTCGTCGTACACCCCCAGTCCTACGTTCACTCCATGGTGGAGTTCACGGACGGCTCGACCATCGCCCAGGCCACCCCGCCCGATATGCGCGGCCCGATCGCCCTCGGAATCGGCTGGCCCCAGCGGGTGCCCGACGCCGCCCCCGCCTTCGACTGGACCAAGGCCTCGAGCTGGGAGTTCTTCCCGCTCGACACCGAGGCCTTCCCCTCGGTGGGACTCGCCCGGCAGGTGGGGGAGCTGGGCGGAACGGCCCCGGCGGTGTTCAATGCCGCGAATGAGGAGTGCGTGGACGCATTCCTCGCCGGGCGGCTGCCGTTCAACGGAATCATGGATACGGTCACCGGAGTCGTCGCCGAGCACGGCGTTCCCGCCTCGGGAACCTCACTTACGGTGGCAGACGTCCTGGAAGCGGAGACCTGGGCCCGGGCGAGGGCCCGGGAACTGGCAGTGAAGGCGACAGCGGAGGCTCGCGCATGACGATTCTGTTGACGGTCCTCGGCATAGCTCTTTTTGCTGTGGGACTGATGGTCTCGATCGCCTGGCACGAGCTGGGCCATCTGTCGACGGCCAAGCTCTTCGGTATCCGCGTGCCCCAGTACATGGTCGGCTTCGGACCGACCGTCTGGTCCCGGAACAAGGGCGAGACGGAGTACGGCATAAAGGCCATCCCCATGGGTGGCTACATCCGCATGATCGGGATGTTCCCGCCGGGGGAGGACGGCCGGATCGAGGCACGGTCCACCTCGCCCTGGCGCGGGATGATCGAGGACGCCCGCTCGGCGGCCTTCGAGGAGCTGAAGCCCGGCGACGAGAACCGGCTCTTCTACACGCGCAAGCCGTGGAAGCGCGTCATCGTGATGTTCGCGGGACCGTTCATGAACCTGGTCCTCGCCGTCGCGATCTTCCTCGGGGTGTCGATGTCCTTCGGCTTCGCCACCCAGACCACCCAGGTCGCCGGCGTCCAGCAGTGCGTCATCTCGCAGAGCGAGGACCGCGACAAGTGCCAGAAGGGCGACCCTGTCTCGCCCGCCCAGGCCTCGGGCCTGAAGAAGGGCGACAAGATCGTCGCCTTCAACGGCGAGCCCGTCGCCGACTGGTCCGAGCTGTCGAACCACATCCGCGAGACGATCGGCCCCGCCACCATCACCGTCGTGCGGGACGGCCGGCAGCAGGTGCTCAAGGCCACGCTCGCCAAGAACATGGTCGCCAAGAAGGACGCGCAGGGACAGGTCGTTCCCGGCAAGTACATCGCAGCCGGCTATCTCGGCTTCGCCGCGCAGACCGAGATCCAGCCGCTCTCCTTCGGCGCTTCCGTGAACCGCATGGGCGACATGATCGAGAACAGCGTCGATTCGATCGTCGCGCTGCCGTCCAAGATCCCCGACCTGTGGAACGCGGCCTTCAGCGACGGCGAGCGCAAGGCCGACTCCCCGGTGGGTGTCGTCGGCGCGGCGCGCATCAGCGGTGAGGTGCTGAACCTGGATGTCCCGACGCAGAGCATCATCGCGACCTTCCTGATGCTGCTCGCCACCTTCAACCTCTCGCTGTTCCTGTTCAACATGCTGCCGCTGCTGCCGCTGGACGGCGGGCATATCGCAGGCGCGCTCTGGGAGTCCGTACGCCGCAGCATCGCGAAGGTGTTCCGGCGTCCCGACCCCGGTCCCTTCGACGTGGCCAAGCTGATGCCGGTCGCGTACGTCGTGGCGGGAATCTTCATCTGCTTCACGCTGCTCGTGCTGGTCGCCGACATCGTCAATCCGGTCAAGATCAGCTGAGCGGGTCCCTTTCGTGGCGGCCGGACACCCTTTGTGTCCGGCCGCTCACCTTTGAGTGGACTTCGGGCAGCGATGTGCTGGGCCCAACCTCAGTGCCGTAATCTCGGAGGCTGGAGCCCGCCGATCTCGGGACCTCGATCCACACCTTGGGGTTGCACAGCAGATGACTGCAATTTCGCTCGGAATGCCGTCCGTTCCGACCAAGCTCGCCGACCGGAGGGTCAGCCGCAAGATCCAGGTCGGCACCGTGGCCGTCGGCGGGGACGCCCCCGTATCGGTGCAGTCGATGACGACCACGCGCACCTCCGACATCGGCGCGACGCTGCAGCAGATCGCCGAACTGACCGCGTCCGGCTGCCAGATCGTACGAGTCGCCTGCCCCACCCAGGACGACGCGGACGCGCTGGCCACCATCGCGCGCAAGTCCCAGATCCCCGTCATCGCCGACATTCACTTCCAGCCGAAGTACGTCTTCGCTGCGATCGACGCCGGCTGCGCGGCCGTCCGGGTCAACCCGGGCAACATCAAGCAGTTCGACGACAAGGTCAAGGAGATCGCGCGCGCGGCCAACGAGGCCGGTACTCCGATCCGTATCGGAGTCAACGCCGGATCGCTCGATGCCCGGCTCCTCGCCAAGTACGGCAAGGCGACCCCTGAGGCGCTTGTCGAGTCCGCGCTGTGGGAGGCGTCCCTCTTCGAGGAGCACGGCTTCCGCGACATCAAGATCTCGGTCAAGCACAACGACCCGGTCGTGATGGTGGGCGCCTACCGGCAGCTCGCCGCCCAGTGCGACTACCCCCTCCACCTCGGCGTCACCGAGGCAGGCCCCGCGTTCCAGGGCACCATCAAGTCCGCCGTCGCCTTCGGCGCCCTGCTGAGCGAGGGCATCGGCGACACCATCCGGGTCTCGCTCTCAGCCCCGCCCGCCGAAGAGGTCAAGGTCGGCATCCAGATCCTGGAGTCGCTCAACCTCAAGCAGCGCCGCCTGGAGATCGTCTCCTGCCCCTCCTGCGGCCGCGCCCAGGTCGACGTCTACAAGCTCGCCGACCAGGTCAGCGCCGGCCTGGAGGGCATGGAGGTGCCGCTGCGCGTCGCCGTCATGGGCTGCGTCGTCAACGGCCCCGGCGAGGCCCGCGAGGCCGACCTCGGCGTCGCCTCCGGAAACGGCAAGGGACAGATCTTCGTCAAGGGCGAGGTCATCAAGACCGTCCCCGAGTCGAAGATCGTCGAGACCCTCATCGAAGAGGCCCTGAAGATCGCCGAGCAGATGGAGAAGGACGGCATCGCGTCCGGCGAGCCCGAGGTCTCCGTCAGCTGACATATCCGTACCGGCCCCGCCACGCCCCCTGGCGCCTGGCGGGGCCTTGTGCTGGGCTCGGCACCCCGCAGACCTGCCAGGTACAGTGCGGAGATCAGCAGACCGCATGGTGAGGCCCCCTCGTGTTGACGCAGACCACCACCCGGGTCCTCGAACCCAGCGACCTCGGCGCAGCGCTCGCCATCCTCGAGAGCGAGCCCGTAGCGAATGCTTTTGTCACGTCCCGCGTCCAGGCCGCCGGGCTCGACCCCTGGCGCCTCGGCGGCGAGATGTGGGGCTGGTACGCGGGCGGGCGGCTGCGCTCGCTCTGCTATTCCGGCGCCAATCTCGTGCCGATCTGCGCCACCCCCGAAGCCGTACGCGCCTTTGCCGACCGGGCTCGCAGGACCGGGCGCCGCTGCTCCTCCATCGTCGGCCCGGCCGAGCCCACCGCCGAGCTGTGGCGGCTGCTCGAGCCCAGCTGGGGCCCGGCCAGAGACGTACGCGCCCAGCAGCCGCTCATGGTCACCGAGCAGCCGCCCGGCGACATCGAGGCCGATCCGTACGTCCGCCGCATCCGCAAGGACGAGATAGAAGTGATCATGCCGGCGTGCGTGGCGATGTTCACCGAGGAGGTCGGTATCTCGCCGATGGCCGGTGACGGCGGACTGCTCTACCAGGCGCGCGTGGCCGAACTCGTCGGCGCGGGGCGGTCGTTCGCCCGTATCGACGACGGCAAGGTCGTGTTCAAGGCCGAGATCGGCGCGGCCACCGGCCAGGCCTGCCAGATCCAAGGCGTCTGGGTCGCACCGGAGTTCCGCGGCCGCGGGCTGTCCGAGACGGGTATGGCGGCCGTGCTGCGCTATGCCCTGCAGGACGTCGCACCGGTTGTCAGCCTGTACGTGAACGACTACAACACCGCGGCCAGGGCGGCGTACCGGCGGGTCGGCTTCCGTGAGGTCGGCGCCTTCATGAGCGTGCTGTTCTGACTGCGCGCAGCGGGAAGTAGGGTTTCGCGCATGGCTGCACTTTCAGGAGGCGGACCCCAGACCCCCAGCGTTGTGGTCGGGCCGGTCAATCTCGCCGCGCGGATCGACGAAGCCCTCGCGGTGCAGGCCCTCGCCTTCGGGCTCACCGAGGACGAGATCGAGGTGCGCCGTCATATCGTCTACCGGCATCTCCTGCACCCCGGGGCCCGTGCACTCGGTGCGCTGACGAAGTCGGGCAGCCTTGTGGGCTTCGTCTACGGCATGCCCAACGACCGCACGCACTGGTGGTCCACCGTTGTCGAGCCGTATCTGCGCAGCACCGGCTCCGCCGGCTGGCTCGACGACTCGTTCGTGATCACCGAACTTCATGTCCACCCCGGCTTCCAGGGCCGGGGCATCGGCCGCTCGCTGATCACCACGATCACCGACAGTGTCGAGCAGCCGCGCTCCATCCTCTCCGCGATCGACGTCGAGAGCCCGGCCCGCGGGCTGTACCGAGCGCTCGGCTACCAGGACCTCGCGCGGCAGGTCGTTTTCCCCAGCGCACCCAGTCCGTACGCGGTGATGGGCGCCCCGCTGCCGCTGCTGCGCGGGAACTGATTTCCGCCTGCCGGTGCCCCCCGGCTAACCTCCTGCTCATCACACGTTCCGAGCAGGAGTTCACCATGGCCCAGGTCCAGCGCATGTCCCGTCTGATGGTCAAGACACTGCGCGACGACCCGGCGGACGCCGAAACGCTCAACCACAAGCTGCTCGTGCGCGCCGGCTATGTGCGCCGTACGTCCGCCGGCATCTGGAGCTGGCTGCCGCTCGGCAAGAAGGTGCTGGAGAACATCACCCGCGTCGTCCGCGAGGAGATGGACGCCATCGGCGGCCAGGAAGTGCTGCTGCCCGCGCTGCTGCCCAAGGAGGCGTACGACGCGAGCGGGCGCTACGAGGAGTACGGCGACCTGCTCTTCCGCCTCAAGGACCGCAAGGGCGCCGACTACCTTCTCGGCCCCACGCACGAAGAGATCTTCACCCAGATCGTCAAGGACCAGTGCTCGTCCTACAAGAACCTGCCGGTGATCCTCTACCAGATCCAGACGAAGTACCGCGACGAGGCCCGTCCGCGCGCGGGTGTGCTGCGCGGCCGCGAGTTCCAGATGAAGGACTCGTACTCCTTCGACACCACCGACGAGGGTCTCGTCGAGTCGTACCAGCTCCACCGCGACGCGTACATCCGGATCTTCGAGCGACTCGGCCTCGACCACCGCATCGTCTCGGCGGTCTCGGGCGCGATGGGTGGCTCGGCGTCCGAGGAGTTCCTTGCCCCGGCCCCGGCGGGCGAGGACACCTTCGTGGACTGCCCGGCCTGTGAGTACGCGGCCAACACGGAGGCGGTGACCTTCACCGCGGCCGCGGCGGACGCCACATCCCACGGGCCCGTCGAGGAACTGGACACCCCCGACACCCCAACCATCGAGACCCTCGCCGCGCACCTTGGCGTCCCGGCCTCGGCGACCCTGAAGAACCTGCTGGTCAAGGTGGACGGTGAGATCGTCGCGGTCGGTGTCCCCGGTGACCGTGAGGTGGACCTCGGCAAGCTCGGGGAGCACCTGGCCCCGGCGGAGGTCGAGCTGGTCACCGCGGAGGACTTCGTGGACCGCCCCGATCTCGTACGCGGCTATGTCGGCCCGCAGGGCCTCGCCAAGGTCCGCTACATCGCCGACCCGCGCATCGCGCCCGGCACGGCCTGGGTGACCGGCGCGAACAAGCCGGACACGCACGCGAAGAACGTTGTCTGCGGCCGCGACTTCGAGGTCGACGACTACCTCGACGTGGTCGTGGTCGAGGACGGCGACCCCTGCCCGAAATGCGGCACGGGCCTCAAGCTCGACCGCGCGATCGAGATCGGCCACATCTTCCAGCTGGGCCGCAAGTTCGCGGACGCCTTCCAGCTCGACGTCCTGGGCCAGAACGGCAAGCCGGTCCGGGTGACGATGGGCTCGTACGGCATCGGCGTCTCCCGCGCGGTGGCTGCCCTGGCCGAGCAGACGGCTGACGACAAGGGCCTGTGCTGGCCGCGCGAGATCGCCCCGGCGGACGTCCACGTGGTGGCGGCGGGCAAGGCACTCCAGACGGAGCTGGCGCTCGAGGTCGCGGAGAAGCTGTCCGCGGTGGGCCTGCGCGTACTGGTCGACGAGCGCCCCGGAGTCTCGCCGGGCGTGAAGTTCACGGACGCGGAACTGATCGGCGTCCCGAAGATCCTGGTGGCGGGCCGCCGCTCGGCCGAGGGCGTGGTGGAACTGAAGGACCGCCGCACTGGCGAGCGCGAAGAACTGACGGTCGCCGAGGCGATCGCGCGCCTCAGCGCCTGACCTGGGATGGCGCCTTGCGCCGCGAGGCGGCGTGGTGGGCCTGAGCGTCCATGCTGCGGGGCTGGGTTCCTGGGGTGTGGGCCTGAGCGCCTGTGCCGCGGGCCCGGCGCCCTGGGGTGTGGGCCTTGAGGCCCCCACGCCGTGAGGCTGGCGTCTCCGGGTGCAGGGCCTGAGCGCCCACGCCGCGAGGCAGGCATCCCTGGGGCCGTAGGGGCCCGAGCCCCCCTGCGCCGCGAAGCCGGCGTCCCGGGGGTGTGGGCGCGAGCGCCTGTGCAGCGGGGCCGGCGCCCTGCGGATGTGCGGCCTGGCCTCCACGCCGTGAGGATGGCGTCCTGCGGATGTGGGGCCTGAGCGCCCGTGCTGCGGGGCCGGCGCCCTGGGCCGTTGGGGCCCGAGCCCCCGTGCTGCGGCGCTGGGATCCCTGGGGCGGGGGCCCGAGCCCCCTGCTGCCGGGCGGGCGCCCTGCCCCTGCGCGCCTGTGCAGCGGGGCTGGCGCCCTGCGGATGTGCGGCCTGGCCTCCACACCGTGAGGATGGCGTCCTGCGGATGTGGGGCCTGCGCGCCCGTGCTGCAGGGCCGGCGCCCTGGGCCGTTGGGGCCCGAGCCCCCGTGCTGCGGCGCTGGGATCCCTGGGGCGGGGGCCCGAGCCCCCTGCTGCGGGGCGGGCGCCCTGCGAATGTGGGGCCTGAGCGTCCATGCTGCGGGCTTGGGATCCCTGGGGTGTGGCCCGAGCACCCGTGCCGTGAGGCCGGCGCCCTGCGGGTGTGGGGGCCGAGCCCCCTACGCCGCGAAGCCGGCGGCCCTGGGGTGTGGGGGCGTCAGCCTCCACGTATCTCTGCCCCCGGGGCCTTGGGGGCACCGCCCTCAGTTTCGGGAAGGGGCGGGTAGCGGCAAGCGCGCCGCAGGCTGCCCCGGCCCGCGCCCCGGAGCCGGGGCACCGACGGGACCCGCGGGCTACAACAGCCAGCCCGCGAACTCCAGCGCCAGTTCGCCCTCCCCGCGCCGCCCCGCCGCAATCGCCCGCGTGCCCGACTCCACCGCCCGGAACAACGTCCAGCCGCGCAGGCGTTCCCGGTCCACCTCCAGCGAGTCCGCCAGCTTGTTCACCCGGCGGCGGGCCGCAGACGCACCCGACGACGCCGCGATCAGGTCCTCGACCCGGTCGCGGACCATGCGCGCCAGGTCGTAGGCGCGTTCACCCACCAGCGGCTCCGGGCCGACCGAGAGCCACGGCGTGCGGTCGCCCGCGAGGACCTTGCCCTGGCGGAAGTTGCCGTGCAGCAGCAGGAGTTCGGGCGACAGGGCCGTGAGCTCGTCGCGCGCGTCAAGCGCCGCGGCGACCACTGAAGCCGCCGCCGGATCCGCGAACGCACGCACCGCGTCCGCCTGCCGCGCCGTCCGCTCCGCCACCGTCTCGAAGCCATGGTCCGCCGGCGGCTCGACCCACAGCCGCCGCACCGTCCCCGCCGCCTCCAGCAACGCCTTCGCCTCCGGCAGCGACCGCAGGGACACCTCCGGATGCAGCCGCTCCAGCAGCAGCGCGTCCTCCGACGACGCGAGCAGCCGCACCGCGCCCCAGCCGTCCCAGTGCTCCAGCGCCGCCCGCTCCAGTGCCGGCGCGGCGAAGGACGGGGCGGCCTTCAGCGCGGCGACCGTACCGTCGGGCTGTCGTACGAGGACGACCAGACTGCTCCTGCCGCCCGGCGCCACCACCCGCTCGACGTCCAGCTCCCACCGGTCCACCGACTCCTGGACGGTCTTGGGCAGTTGCCCGAGCCAGTCGTCCGCGGCCGTGTCCCCGTAGGTCTCACCGAGTGCCCGGACGAGCCGCTGCGGCGGTTCGAAAGCCATACGTCCGTTTTTCCCTTTCCGCTTCAGCGCGCTGGACGCCCACTCCGCTCGGCGAGCCCAGGAAAGGCTACGCCGCTGCCGCGCCAGCGCACCGCACGGACGGCCGCCTCGCGCAGCGAGCCCGCGGCCTCCCGCCGCAGCGGCCCTTCCGCGGCCCGTACGAGATCGGAGTAGACACCCGCGACCCGGTCCTCGAGCACCGCGGCGAGGCGCACCGCCGCGGCCGCGTCCGGCACCGGGAAGGGCAGCGCGTACGCAGGGGCCGCCGCAGCCGGCGCCCCGCCCAGATCGTGCACGGTGCGCACCAGCGCGTCCCGCTGGGCCCGGTGCGCGGCGTACGCGGCCTGGGCCTCGTCCTCCCGGTCCTCGCCGATCCGGCCGCCGACGACCCCGTACCCGTACACCGCCGCATGCTCCGCGGCGAGCGCGGCCTGTACGGCCTCCAGCGCGGCCTGTACGGCCGCCGGCGCGTCCGGCGTGCTCATCGCGCGCCACCCTTCGTCAGCAGATACGCATGCGCGGCGCCGGCCGCCGCGACGGAGGCGAGCAGCCGGGCCAGCTCGGGCTCCGCATCGACAAGGGCGGCCGTGTGCGCGTCGGAGGTACGGCGCTCAGTCGCGGCCAGTGCCTTGACCGCGGCCCCGGCATCGGCCGGAACCGGTACCGGTGGTGCCACCCGCGTCGTCCCCCCGAGCGCCGTCACGTGCTCGGCTACCGCCGTCCGCAGAGCGGTCAACTGCCCGGCCAGCGCTGGATGTTGCCTGATGGCGGCGTCGTACTGGTCACGCAGCGCGCCGCTCGTGGCGGCGAGCCTGCGCCGTAGTGCCGCCTCCGCGCGCGCCGCATCGGGCGCCGAGCCCGCCGTACGCCGTCCCTCGGGCTCATCCGTCGAACAGCCCGTCAACAGTGCGGTCGCCGCTGCCCCCGTCAGGATGAGCGCACGCCTCCGTGTTGTGCCCGTGCGCCCCACGCGTCTCTCCCTCGGGCCCGCAGTGATCATCGCCGCAGGCGAGCGTACCTGCGGGTCCGGAGCAGGTGGACGGCAACACCCCCTGGGACCGGATACCCTTTGATCTGACACGCGACGATCCCACAACAGCACACGCGGCCGAGGAGTCACCCGGATGAGCACCACCCAGAGCGAGAGGCTGCGCGGGCTGCTGGAACCGCTCGTCAGCGCCGCGGACCTGGATCTGGAAGAGATCGAGGTGTCCCGGGCGGGCAGGCGCCGCATGCTGAGGATCATCGTGGACTCCGACGAGGGCGTGGAGCTGGACGCCTGTGCCGAGCTGAGCCGCGCGATCTCCGAGAAGCTGGACGAGACGGACGCGATGGGCGAGGGCGAGTACGTCCTCGAAGTGAGCTCGCCGGGCGCCGACCGCCCCCTGACCCAGCACCGCCACTACGTACGCGCCGTCGGCCGACTGGTGAAGCTCCAGTTGCACGATGGCGAAACGGCCGAAGAGCTGGTGGCCCGCATCCTCACCGTGGACGACGAGGGACTCGACCTCGAAGTGCCGGGCGTGAAGGGGCGCAAGCCCACCGCCCGCCGTGTCACCTTCGCGGACATCGCCAAGGCACGGGTGGAGATCGAGTTCAACCGCAAGGACAAGAAGGAAGAGGAGGCGTAGCCGTGGACATCGACGTAAAGCTCCTGAAGGGCTTGGCACAAGAGAAGGAGATCCCCTTCGACCTGCTGGTCGAGGCGATCGAGTCGGCCCTCCTCATCGCGTACCACCGCACCGAGGGCAGCCGACGCCACGCGCGCGTCGTGCTCAGCCGGGACACCGGCCATGTGACGGTGTGGGCGAAGGAGGACGCGGCCGACCTCGAAGAGGGGCAGGAGGCCAAGGAGTTCGACGACACCCCCTCCGACTTCGGCCGTATCGCCGCGACCACCGCCCGTCAGGTCATCCAGCAGCGGCTGCGGGACGCCGAGAACGACGTCACCTTCGGTGAGTACGCCCGCCGTGAGGGCGATGTCGTCGCCGGCATGGTGCAGCAGGGCAAGGACCCGAAGAACGTCCTGGTGAGGCTGGACGACAAGCTTGAGGCGATCCTGCCGGTGCAGGAGCAGGTGCCGGGCGAGGAGTACACCCACGGTCTGCGGCTGCGTACGTACGTCGTCCGGGTCGCCAAGGGTGTGCGCGGCCCGTCCGTGACCCTGTCCCGCACTCACCCGAACCTGGTGAAGAAGCTCTTCGCGCTCGAGGTCCCGGAGATCGCGGACGGCTCGGTCGAGATCGCGGCGATCGCCCGCGAAGCCGGCCACCGCACCAAGATCGCCGTTCGCTCGACCCGCTCGGGCCTGAATGCCAAGGGCGCGTGCATCGGCCCGATGGGCAGCCGGGTGCGCAATGTCATGGCCGAGCTGCACGGCGAGAAGATCGACATCGTGGACTGGTCGGACGACCCGGCAGAGATGGTGGCCAACGCCCTCTCGCCGGCCCGCGTCAGCAAGGTCGAGGTCGTCGACATGGGCGCCCGTTCCGCACGGGTGACCGTCCCCGACTACCAGCTGTCGCTGGCGATCGGCAAGGAGGGGCAGAACGCCCGCCTGGCCGCCCGTCTCACCGGCTGGCGTATCGACATCCGCCCCGACACGGAGGAGAGCGACGACCAGGGTCCGGACCGGGACTCCGACCGGGACCGGGGCTCCGAACAGGGCTGAGGAATGCCGTGTCCTCCCGGGGGACACCCCCGGACCGTCGGGGCGGGCGGGATTCCGTTGCGTTGACGGCGGGATGTCACCTGGATCAAGACAACAACCGTTCGATTTTTGCCCCAAAGGGGTGAGGTCGGTCCGGGGAGGTAGACTTAGACGTGTCTGGTCGGACGCATGCCTGCGTATGCCCTGAGCGAACCTGTGTGGGATGCCGGGAGCGAGCGGCCAAGAGCGATCTGCTGCGCATCGTGATGATCGGAGACGCCTGCGTCCCCGATGATCGCGGTACGCTGCCCGGCCGGGGTGCGTATGTACACCCCGCCTTGGTCTGTCTCGACCTGGCGGTCCGCCGCCGAGCGTTCCCACGGGCCTTCAGGGCCAAGGGGCAGCTCGATACCGCGGATGTACGCCGGTATGTCGAGCAGGCAGCACCGTAAGAAGAAGTACGGCACGGAACCCCGTGCGGTCAGGTACCTCGCGAGTTGGAAGTAGGTCGAGATTGCGATGAGCACTCGATGAGTACGCGATGAGTACGCCCATGAAGTAGCGACGGTCCGGCGGTAACCCGGACCTAAAAGGAGCGAAGTGGCTAAGGTCCGGGTATACGAACTCGCCAAGGAGTTCGGGGTTGAGAGCAAGGTCGTCATGGCCAAGCTCCAAGAACTCGGTGAATTCGTCCGTTCGGCGTCCTCGACGATCGAGGCGCCGGTTGTACGCAAGTTGACTGACGCACTGCAGGGGCCCGGCGGCAACGCCGGCAAGTCCGCTGCGAAGCCCGGCGCGCCTCGTAAGGCCGCGCCCGCCAAGCCCGGCGCGCCCTCCCCGGCGTCGTCGGCCCGTCCCGCTGCCCCCAAGCCCGGCGCCCCGGCCCCCAAGCCGGCCGCAGCCGAGGTTCCGGCGAGCAGCACCCCCAGCACCCCGTCCGCCGCCCCGGCCTCTCCGGGTCCGCGTCCGGGTCCCAAGCCCGCACCGGCCAAGCCCGCTCCGGCGGCTCCGGTGCCCGCGGCCGAGTTCTCGGCCCCGGCTCCGGCCCAGCCCGCAGCGCCGCAGGCCCCCTCGCGTCCCGCGGGTGCCACCCCCGGGCCTCGTCCTGCCGGTGGCTCCGCCCGTCCGGCTCCGGCCGGCGGTCAGCGCGACGGCGGCCGTGACGGTGGCCGTGGTGGCGATCGTCCGGCGCGCCCCGCCGGTCAGGGCGCCCCGCGTCCCGGCGGCAACCGTCCGGCGGGTCCCCGTCCGGGCAACAACCCCTTCACCTCTGGTGGCTCCACCGGCATGGCGCGCCCGCAGGCGCCCCGTCCGGGTGGCGCCCCGCGCCCCGGCGGCGGTCAGGACCGTCCCGGTGCCCCGCGTCCGCAGGGTGGTCCCGGCGGCGCTCCCCGTCCGCAGGGTCAGGGCGGCGCCCGTCCGAGCCCGGGCGGTATGCCCCGCCCGCAGGGCGGCGCTCCGCGTCCTGGCGGTGCCCCCGGTGGTAACCGTCCGAACCCCGGCATGATGCCGCAGCGTCCTGCTGCCGGTCCCCGTCCTGGTGGCGGCCCCGGTGGCGGCGGTCGCGGTCCCGGTGGCGGTGGCGGCGGCGGTCGTCCCGGCGGCGCCGGTGCCGGTCGTCCCGGTGGCGGCGGCGGTTTCGCCGGTCGTCCCGGTGGCGGCGGCGGTGGCGGTCGTCCCGGTGGCGGCGGCGGTTTCGCCGGTCGTCCCGGTGGCGGTGGCCCCGGTGGTGGCGGCGGCTTCGGTGGCGGCGGTGGCCGTCCCGGCTTCGGCGGACGTCCGGGTGGTCCCGGCGGCCGTGGTGGCACGCAGGGCGCCTTCGGCCGTCCCGGCGGCCCGGCGCGTCGTGGCCGTAAGTCGAAGCGGCAGAGGCGCCAGGAGTACGAGGCCATGCAGGCCCCGTCGGTGGGCGGCGTCATGCTGCCTCGCGGCAACGGACAGTCCGTCCGTCTGTCGCGCGGTGCCTCGCTGACCGACTTCGCGGAGAAGATCAACGCCAACCCGGCGTCGCTCGTCGGCGTGATGATGAACCTCGGCGAGATGGTCACTGCCACGCAGTCCGTCTCCGACGAGACGCTGAAGTTGCTCGCGGACGAGATGAACTTCGTCCTCGAGATCGTCAGCCCCGAGGAGGAGGACCGCGAGCTGCTCGAGTCCTTCGACATCGAGTTCGGCGAGGACGAGGGCGGCGAGGAGTTCCTCGTGTCCCGTCCGCCGGTCGTGACCGTCATGGGTCACGTCGACCACGGTAAGACCCGACTGCTGGACGCGATCCGCAAGACGAATGTGGTTGCGGGCGAGGCCGGCGGTATTACGCAGCACATCGGTGCGTACCAGGTCGCCACCGAGGTCAACGGTGAAGAGCGCGCCATCACCTTCATCGACACCCCGGGTCACGAGGCGTTCACCGCCATGCGTGCGCGTGGTGCGAAGTCCACCGACATCGCGATCCTCGTGGTGGCGGCGAACGACGGTGTGATGCCGCAGACGATCGAGGCGCTGAACCACGCCAAGGCGGCCGACGTGCCGATCGTGGTCGCGGTCAACAAGATCGACGTCGAGGGTGCCGACCCGACCAAGGTGCGCGGTCAGCTCACCGAGTTCGGTCTGGTGGCCGAGGAGTACGGCGGCGACACGATGTTCGTCGACATCTCCGCCAAGCAGGGCCTCAACATCGAGAGCCTGTTGGAGGCCGTGGTCCTCACCGCGGACGCCTCGCTCGACCTGCGGGCCAACCCGGACCAGGACGCGCAGGGTATTGCGATCGAGGCTCACCTCGACCGCGGCCGCGGTGCCGTTGCGACCGTTCTGGTCCAGCGAGGCACGCTGCGCGTCGGCGACACGATGGTCGCCGGTGACGCGTACGGCCGTGTCCGCGCGATGCTCGACGACAAGGGCGAGAACGTGGAAGAGGCGGGTCCGTCGACTCCGGTCCTCGTCCTCGGTCTCACCAATGTCCCGGGTGCCGGCGACAACTTCCTGGTTGTCGACGAGGACCGTACGGCCCGTCAGATCGCCGAGAAGCGTGCCGCTCGTGAGCGGAACGCCAACTTCGCCCGCAAGGGTGTCCGGTTCTCCCTGGAGAACCTGGACGAGGCGCTCAAGGCCGGTCTGGTGCAGGAACTCAACCTCATCATCAAGGGCGACGCGTCCGGTTCGGTGGAGGCTCTCGAGTCCTCACTGCTCCAGCTCGACGTCGGCGAAGAGGTCGACATCCGCGTGCTGCACCGCGGTGTGGGTGCGGTCACCGAGTCGGACATCGACCTGGCGATGGGCTCCGACGCCATCGTCATCGGCTTCAACGTCCGCGCTGCCGGGCGTGCCCAGCAGATGGCGGAGCGCGAAGGCGTCGACGTCCGGTACTACTCGGTGATCTACCAGGCCATCGAGGAGATCGAGGCGGCCCTCAAGGGCATGCTCAAGCCGGAGTACGAAGAGGTCGAGCTCGGTACGGCGGAGATCCGCGAGATCTTCCGCTCGTCCAAGCTGGGCAACATCGCGGGTGTTCTCATCCGCTCCGGCGAGGTCAAGCGCAACACCAAGGCGCGCCTCGTCCGCGACGGCAAGGTCATCGCGGAGGACCTCAACATCCAGGGTCTGCGCCGCTTCAAGGACGACGTCACCGAGATTCGCGAAGGCTACGAGGGCGGTATCAACCTCGGAAACTTCAACGACATCAAGATCGACGACGTCATCGCGACGTACGAGATGCGCGAGAAGCCGCGCGGCTGACGCAAGAGCTGACGCACGGCATCCGGTCCGGGGCCGGTCGGCGGAGAGTATTTCCGTCGATCGGCCCCGGCCGTTCCGTGTACGGTTCTTGTGTCCCTGCCAAGAGCGGGCAGGGCCCTCTAACCCGTACCGGCGGGACATCCGGACATACATGTATGTGGGGACACTGTCCTTCGATCTGCTCCTCGGCGACGTACGTTCGTTGAAGGAGAAACGCTCCGTGATCCGCCCGATCGTTGCCGAGCTCCAGCGGAAATACGCGGTGAGCGCGGCGGAAGTGGGCGGTCAGGATCTTCACCGCCGGGCCGAGATCGGCCTGGCCGCGGTGTCCGGGGACACGGGGCACCTCGCAGATGTACTCGACCGGTGCGAGCGCCTTGTCGCCGCCCGGCCGGAGGTGGAGCTGCTGTCGGTTCGACGCAGACTCCACAGCGACGAAGACTGATTGAGCAAGGCAAAGAAGGAGAAGGACCAGTGGCCGACAACGCGCGGGCGAAGAAGCTGGCAGACCTCATCCGGGAGGTGGTCGCCGAGAAGCTGCAGCGCGGCATCAAGGACCCGCGCCTGGGTACGCACGTGACCATCACGGACACTCGTGTCACCGGCGACCTGCGGGAGGCCACGGTCTTCTACACGGTGTACGGCGACGACGAGGACCGGGCGAGTGCGGCAGCCGGGCTGGCGAGCGCCAAGGGCGTTCTGCGCTCGGCGGTCGGAGCGGCGGCGGGGACGAAGTTCACGCCGACCCTGACGTTCGTGGCGGACGCCCTCCCGGAGAACGCCAAGACGATCGAGGACCTGCTCGACAAGGCGCGTGCCTCCGACGCCAAGGTGCGTGAGGTGTCCTCGGGCGCCAAGTACGCCGGCGATGCGGACCCGTACCGCAAGCCGGAGGACGAGGACGCAGACGGGGACGAAGCCTCCGAATGACACAGCAGAACAAGACGCCGGACGGCCTTGTCATCGTCGACAAGCCGTCCGGCTTCACTTCGCACGACGTCGTCGCCAAGATGCGCGGGATCGCCAGGACCCGCCGCGTCGGACACGCGGGGACGCTCGACCCCATGGCAACCGGTGTACTGGTGCTGGGCGTGGAAAAGGCCACCAAGCTTCTCGGCCACCTCGCACTCACCGAGAAGGAGTACCTCGGCACCATCAGGCTGGGGCAGAACACCGTCACGGACGACGCGGAGGGTGAGATCACCTCCTCGGCCGATGCGTCCGCGGTCACCCGGGACGGCATCGACGCCGGCGTGGCCAGGCTGACCGGCGCGATCATGCAGGTTCCGTCGAAGGTCAGCGCCATCAAGATCGACGGAAAGCGGTCGTACGCCCGCGTCCGCGGCGGCGAGGATTTCGAGATCCCGGCCCGCCCGGTGACCGTTTCGTCGTTCCAGGTGTACGACGTCCGGGAGACCGTTGCCGAGGACGGGACGCCGGTTGTGGACCTGGTGGTCTCGGTGGTCTGCTCGTCCGGTACGTACATCCGCGCCCTCGCCCGTGACCTCGGCGCCGATCTGGGCGTCGGCGGGCATCTGACGGCGCTGCGGCGCACTCGGGTCGGTCCGTACGGACTCGATGCGGCGAAGACGCTCGACCAGCTCCAGGAGGAGCTGACGGTGATGCCGATCGCCGAGGCCGCCGCGGCCGCGTTCCCGCGCTGGGACGTGGACGAGAAGCAGGCGAAGCTCCTGACCAACGGCGTACGGCTGGACATGCCGGCGTACGACACTGCGCCGGTGGCGGTCTTCGGACCCGACGGGTGCTTCCTGGTGCTGGTGGAGGAGCAGAAGGGCAAGGCCAAGAGCCTCGCCGTCTTCGGCTGAGCTCGCGCGGCCGGTGGCCGCACCGTGGAACGGGCAGGGCCGCTGCCCGTTCCACGATCCCCCTCCGAAGGTGTCTATCCACCGCGGCCCCCGGATTCACCCCATCGGGCGGGCGCTCGGAGTGAACCGCGGGTGTATTCGGGGGCGCTTTCGGTACGCGTCCTTCTCCCGCTGATCACTGCCGACCTAACGTCGACAGCATGGGACGCGGGGACCTGGCGACGCTGGTACGTATCTGCGATCCGGCGGGGCGGCCGCGCGGGACCGGGTTCGTCGCCGACGACCGGGGCACGGTCGTGACCAGTCATGAGGCGGTCGACGGGCTGGTCCGGGTCGTGCTGCACGCGCCCGGCGGGCGTACCTGTCTCGCCGAGGCCGACGCCGTGGTTCCCCTGCCCGAGGCCGGACTGGCACTGGTACGCACCGAGGCTCGGGGTACGGCCGCTGCCGATCAGCACGCGGGAGCGGGTCGAGACGGGGACGTATGTACGGCTCGCGGCCCATGGCTGGCGGGAGGCGCGAGTGCTCGGGGCGGCGCAGGTGACGTACATCGCGACCGATCGCCTCCATCTGGTCGGCGACGCGATGGAGTTGGCGATCGGGACGGACGGCAGAGATGCCCTGCGGCTGGGTGGCGAAGCTGTCGGGGGGCCGGTGCTGGACGCCATGACAGGTGCGGTGCTGGGCGTCCTCGGCACCGCGCTGGAGGCGGGGCACCGGGCGGCGGGGTTCGCGCTGCCGCTGCGGGCCCCGGGCTTCCCGCCGGACGGGCCGCTCGCCGAGCTGCTGCGGCGCAATGCGGCGACGGTTCCCGGGTACGGGCACGACCTCAACCTGGCCGGCGTGCTGGAGCTCACCGCGACGTCCACGGGGTCGGTCGGCGGGCCGAGCGTGTGGCCCGATCCCGTTGAACGACCCGACAGCGTACGGGAGTTCGCGTCCTTCGCCGGGCTGGTCATGGGCCTGGTCGGCGATCCCGGGACGGGCCGTACGACCGAACTCTCGGCGCTCGCCGCCCGCCGTACCCGCGGTGCGGAACCGGCGCCCACCGTGTGGCTGCGCGGCGCCGATCTGCACGCCGACGACACCTCCGTCGCCAACGCGGTCGCCCGCGCGATCCGGCAGGCAGGACGTATCCTCGCCGCGTGGGCGGGGCCGCACCCGGCCCCGGTGGTGCTCCGGCGGGCGGGCACGCTCCCGGCTGCCCGTGGGCAGGGGGCTCCGCGGCCGAAGCAGGCGCGCAGAAGCTCGACGACGCTCAGTGGTGGGGTGCCCATCTCCTTGGGGAGGTCCTGTTGCGGGTGCCCGACGCCGGGACGTATCTCCCCACCCTGCGGCTGCTCGCTGAGCGGATCACCCAGCGTTCCGTACGCGAAGGCGGTCCCCAACACCTCGGTTCGGCGAGTTCGGGCCCTGGTTCTGGGACCGCTTGCGGGTGACCGAGGAGGAGCGGATCGATTTGTTGCGGCGGCTGGTGCCCGCCGACGGAGTGCCCGGGGGCCGGACCGGGCGCCGTTACCTCGATGCCGTCGCCGCGCGGCTCACCGCGGACCCCGGCGTCGTACAGCCGCTGCTGTGCCGCTGGTTCACCGACGGGACACCGCTGCCCTCGGGCCCGAACGCCGGGATACGGCCCACTGTCGCCGTCGCCGCGCAGGCGCTGCTGTATGCCTGCCGGGGCCTCGCACCCGACGACCTCGCCGAGGCTCTCGTCGCCACCGCCCACCCGCGCGCCGACGAGCTCCTCGCCGTGCTCGCGGAAGAGGAGCCGTCCGTCCTGCGCCGGGCCCTCGACCGCTGGGCCCACGACCCGCGGCCCGAGCGCCGCGCCGCGGCCGCCGCGTACGGACTGGCCACCGCTCCTCGTCCTTGATCCGGGAACCCGCGCCAGGTATCTCGAGAGGGCACTCGCGGCATTCCGCGGCGGCGACCCGGCTGCCCGCGAGCGCACTCGTGGCCGCGCTCACCACCCACCCCGAACCCGTCCTCGCCGCCTTCCAGGCCAGGCAGCCACCACCCGGGCGAGGGCGAGGGCGTCGGCGATGTGCTGCATGCCCTCGCGGAGGTCAGCACTCCGGCTCTCGCCCGCCGTGCCGCCGCGCTGGTCGGTGAGTACATCGACCACCGGCCCGACGGCGTGGCACAGGCCGCCGCGTACGTCGACCGACGCCTCGAGCAGCGCCCGCCCGCCCGCGCCGCACTGTTCCCGCTGTTCACCGGCCTGCGGCGCGGAGCGTTCCCGCCGGTACTCGCCGCGTCCGGCAGCCCCGCCCCGCGGTTGCTGCGGGTCGAGTCCTCGATGTACTGCTGGAGGAGTACGAGCGCGCGCAACCCCGAGCTTGCGCACCGCACCGGCCTGCTCCTCGTCCGTCCCCCCGAGGGCGCGACCTGCTACGACCGGCGGCTGGTCGAGCCGGCCCGCGAGGTCCCCGACGGCCGAGAGGCTCGGCAGTCCGGTGCCGATGCGAACCGAAAGCGACGGGCATGGCAGTCTTAGACCTGCGTAATCGGCAATCACGTACACAGGTTCGGGCGAGGAGCGGTCACAGTGCAGCGCTGGCGTGGCTTGGAGGACATCCCCCAGGACTGGGGACGCAGCGTCGTCACCATCGGCTCCTACGACGGCGTGCACCGTGGGCACCAGCTGATCATCGGGCGGGCAGTGGAGCGGGCGCGCGAGCTCGGCGTGCAGTCGGTCGTCGTCACCTTCGACCCGCACCCGAGCGAGGTCGTACGGCCCGGCAGCCACCCGCCGCTGCTCGCACCGCACCACCGGCGCGCGGAGCTGATGGCGGAGCTCGGCGTCGACGCGGTGCTGATCCTCCCCTTCACCACCGAGTTCTCGAAGCTGTCGCCGGCCGACTTCATCGTGAAGGTGCTGGTCGACAAGCTCCACGCATGCGCGGTCATCGAGGGGCCGAACTTCCGCTTCGGCCACAAGGCGGCCGGGAATGTCGCGTACCTGGCCGAGCTCGGCGAGACGTACGACTACGAGGTCGAGGTCGTCGACCTGTTTGTGAGCGGCGAGGCCGGCGGCGGCGAGCCGTTCTCCTCGACCCTGACGCGCCGCCTCGTCGCGGAAGGCGATGTCGAGGGCACCGCCGAGATCCTCGGCCGCCCGCACCGCGTCGAGGGCGTGGTGGTGCGCGGCGCGCAGCGCGGCCGCGAGCTGGGCTACCCGACGGCGAATGTGGAGACGCTGCCGCATACGGCGATCCCGGCGGACGGGGTGTACGCGGGGTGGCTGACCGCGGACGGCGAGCGGATGCCGGCGGCGATCTCGGTGGGCACGAACCCGCAGTTCGACGGCACGGAGCGAACGGTGGAGGCGTACGCCATCGACCGCGTGGGTCTTGATCTGTACGGGCTGCATGTGGCGGTGGACTTCCTGGCGTATGTGCGGGGCCAGGAGAAGTTCGACTCGATCGAGGCGCTGCTCGAGGCGATCGCCGATGACGTGAAACGCTGCCGCGAGATCATCGGCGTCGCCTGAGGACTCCTGTCCGGTGATCCTGGGCCCTGACCCCGGACCACCGGACAGTTTCTAGTCCCGCCCGGCCCAGTGACAGGCCACCTGGGCGCCCGCAGCACTCGCCAGTACGGGAAGGTCCCTCGTACGGCAGCTGTCCGCGACCCCTGCCCGCTCCGCCTCACCCGACGCCAGCACCTGGCAGCGTGCGTGGAAACGGCAGCCGGGCGGGATCCGGGACGGGTCCGGCGGCTCGCCCGTCAGCACCACAGGCGCACCGTCCGATTCCGGCAGTACCGACAGCAGGGCCTGCGTGTACGGGTGTTGAGGGTTCGTCAGTACGTCCTCGACCGAGCCCGACTCCACGATCCGGCCCAGGTACATCACCGCGACCCGGTCCGCGATGTTCCACGCGAGGCCCAGGTCATGGGTCACCACCAGTGCGGACAGACCCAGGTCGTCCCGCAGGCGCAGCAGCAGCGCCAGGATCTCGCCGCGTACGGACGCGTCCAGTGAGGCCACCGGCTCGTCGGCGACGATCAGCTCGGGCTGCAGAACCAGCGCGCCGGCGATGACGACGCGCTGGCGCTGACCACCGGAGAGCTCGTGCGGATACCGCAGGAAGAAGCGCTCGGGAGGCCGCAGCCCGGCCCGGGAGAGCGCCTCGGCGACGGCCTCGCGCTCGTCCCCGGCGTACCCGTGGATCCGCAGGCCCTCGGCCACCGCGTCGTACACGGTGTGCCGTGGGTTGAGGGAGCCGCTCGGATCCTGGAGCACCAGCTGGACGCGCTTGCGGTAGGTCTTGAGCGCGCGTGAGCCGTAGTCGAGCGGCTTGCCGCCGAAGGTGACCCGCCCCGACGTGGGCGGCACCAGGCCGAGCAGCGAGCGGGCCAGCGTCGTCTTGCCGCAGCCGGACTCACCGACCAGCGCGACGATCTCGCCCGCGCCGATGTCCAGGTCGACGCCGTCGACGGCACGGGCGGAAGGACCGCCGCGCCGCCCGGGAAACGTGACGTTCAGCCCGGCGGCCGAGAGCAGGGGAGTGGTGATCACGGCTGGCTCCTGACGGCGCTGCGGGTCGGGCGAGTACGGCAGCTCGGGCGAGTTCGCTGGCTCGGGCGGGTTCGGCAGCTCGGGCGGGTTCGGCAGCTCGGGCGATGTCACAGCCGCTCCTCCGCTCCCGCCGCGGCGCCCACGCGCACGCACGCCGCCCGATGCCCGTCGCCCGCCGTGGCCAGCACCTGGTCCCCCTCCGCGCACGCGTCCAGGGCGACCGGGCAGCGCGGGTGGAACGCACAGCCGCCCGGCAGCGCCGACGGGTCCGGCGGATCGCCGGGCAGGCCGCGCGGCGCCCGGCGCGACGCGGGATCGCCGATGCGTGGGAAGGCCGCGGACAGGGCCTGTCCGTACGGATGCTCCGCCGCGCCGTACACCCTCTGCGCCGGGCCCTCCTCCACGACCCGGCCCGCGTACATCACCGCCAGCCGGTCGCAGGTGTCGGCGAGCACCGCCAGATCGTGGCTGATCATCAGCAGGCTGATGTCCTGCTCGGCGACCAGCTGCTCGATCAGCCGCAGGATCTGCGCCTGGATCATCACATCCAGCGCCGTGGTCGGCTCGTCCGCCACGATGAGCTGGGGGTCGCAGGCGAGAGACATGGCGATCATCACGCGCTGGCGCTGGCCGCCGGACAGCTCGTGCGGATAGGCGTCAGCGCGGGCGGCGGGCAGGCCGACCTGGTGGAGGAGTTCGGCGACGCGCTTCTTCGCCGCCGCCGGGGTCGCCCTCCGGTGCAGCAGGATCGGCTCGGCGATCTGGTCGCCGATCCGGTGCACCGCGTTGAGCGAGTGCATAGCACCCTGGAAGACGATCGACGCGCCCGCCCACCGCACGGCCCGAAGCCGCCCCCACTTCATGGTGAGGACGTCCTCCCCGTCGAGCAGGATCTCGCCGGTCAGCCTGGCGGATGCGGGCAGCAGCCGGAGCAGAGCCAGGGCGAGCGTCGACTTGCCGCAGCCCGACTCGCCCGCGATGCCCAGCTTCCGGCCGGCCTCCAGGCTGAGGTCGACGCCGCGTACGGCGGGCACCGCCCGCGCCCCGGAGCCGTATGTCACATGCAGGTTCCTGACCTCGAGCAGGCTCAACGAGCCACCCCCAGCTTCGGGTTGAGCACGGACTCGATCGCGCGCCCGCACAGCGTGAAGGCGAGCGCCACCAGCGCGATGGCGATACCGGGCGGCGCCAGATACCACCAGTGGCCCGACGAGACCGCGCCCGCCTCCCGCGCGTCCTGGAGCATGCCGCCCCAGGAGACGATCGTCGGATCACCGAGGCCGAGGAACGCAAGCGTCGCCTCGGTCAGGATCGCGCTCGAGATACCGAGCGTCGTCTGGGCGAGGACCAGCGGCATCACATTGGGCAGCACATGACGGCTCATGATGTGGCCGTGTCCGCCGCCGAGCGCCCTCGCGCGTTCGATGTACGGGCGGGACTCGACCGCGATGGTCTGTGCGCGCACCAGCCGTGCCGTCGTCGGCCAGCTGGTCACGCCGATCGCGATGACGACCGTCCACACACTCCGGGACATCACGGTCGCCAGCACGATCGCCAGCACCAGCGTCGGCATCACCAGGAACCAGTCCGTGATCCGCATCAGGACGGTCGAGAACCAGCCGCCGTAGTGACCGGCGATGATGCCGACGAGGGTGCCGATGGCCACCGACAGGGTGGCCGCCAGCAGTCCCACGGTGAGCGAGATCCTCGCTCCCCACACCAGCAGCCCGAGCAGTGAGCGCCCGAACTGGTCGGTGCCGAGGGGGAATTCACCGCTCGGCCGCTCCAGCGCCGTCCCCGGTGCGTTGGTCACGCTCTGCACATCGGCGCCGACGAGCAGCGGAGCGGCCAGCGCCACCAGCGCGATGAGCGCCAGCGCGCCGAGGCCGAAGAGTCCCGTCCGGTGGGTGCGGTACGAGCGCCAGAAACGCGCCACCGAGTCGCGGCGGCGCGCCCAGGAGAGCGAGGACGCGGTCTGTGTGGTCTTGGTGACCGGGGTCGTTGTCATCGGCCCACCCGGGGATCGAGCAGTGGATAGAGCAGGTCGGCGAACAGGTTCATCAGGATCATCGCGCCGGCGAAGACCACGAAGAGGCCCTGGACAAGCGGCAGGTCGGGCACGCTCAGCGCCTGGTAGAAGAGCCCGCCCAGGCCCGGCCAGGAGAAGACCGTCTCGACGAGGATCGAACCGGCCGCCACATGGCCGAGGTTGATGAAGACCATGGTGACGGTGGGCAGCAGCGCGTTCGGAACGGCATGCCGGCGGCGTACGACGTCGTCCCGCAGCCCCTTCGCCCGGGCCGTCGTCAGATAGTCGCTGCCCATCTCGTCCAGCAGCGAGGACCGTGTCACCAGCAGCGTCTGGGCGTATCCGACCGCGACCAGAGTGGTGACCGGCAGCACCATGTGGTGCGCGACATCGGTGACGTACGCGAAGCCGGTCCTGTCACCGGACTCCATGCCGCCGGTGGGGAACATTCCCGGGACGGGACCGACGCCCACCGAGAAGGTGATGATCAGCAGCAGGCCGAGCCAGAACGCCGGCACGGACCACAGGGTCAGCGCCACACCGGTGTTGAGCTTGTCGCCGAGGCTGCCGTGGCGCCACGCAGAGCGGGTGCCGAGCCAGAGCCCGAGCGCCGAGTAGATCATCACGGCGGCACCGGTGAGCAGGAGCGTCGCCGGCACCTTCTGCGTGATCAGTTCGCCGACGGGCGCGTGGAACTGGTACGACGTACCGAGATCGCCCGTCAGCGCCTTGGCGCAGTAGTCGGTGAACTGCTGCCACATCGGCTGGTCGAGACCGAACTGGCGGCGCAGTGTGGCCAGTTGTTCGGCGGACGTCGGCATGCCATGGGTCATGGCCTTCACCGGGTCGCCCGGGATGATCCGGAAGAGGAAGAAGCTGGTGACGAGCACAGCGAGCAGCGAGATCGCCGCGCCGCCCAGCTTGCCCGCCACATAGAGGAGATAGGCGCGTACGTTGCCGCTCGCGGCGCGGGCCTCGGGGACCCGCGCCACAGCGGTGGTGCTTGTCGTGCTCGTAGTGCTCATCGACTATTCACGGTCCTCCGCGCTGGAACGGCGGCGCATCATCACGAAGAGCCCGAGTCCGGCGGCGAGGACGACAGCCGCGCCGATGCCGATCACGACGCCTTTGGAAGCGCCGCTGTCGGAGCTGCCGTCACCGGCGGCCGGCTCGGCCGACCACCAACTCCAGTAGCCGTCCTGACCCCAGAGATTGCCCGCGGCCTCCGGCATCGTCTTGATGGACTTGATCTGGTCGGTACGGTACGCCTCGACGGCGTTCGGATACGCGAGGACATTCATGTAGCCCGTGTCGTACAGCCGGGATTCCATCTGCCTGACCAGGCCGGTCCGCCTGGCGGCGTCGTACTCCGCGGTCTGCTGCGCGTACAGCCCGTCGAACTGCTTGTCGCAGATGAAGTTGTCGGTCGCGCCGGTGTCCTTGGGCGTGGCAGGCAGTGCGGAGCAGGTGTGGATGGAGAGGACGAAGTCCGGGTCCGGGTTGACGGACCAGCCGTCGAAGGCCAGGTCGTAGTCGCCCTTGACCCACGGGTCGGAGACATTGTCGAGACAGTCGACCTTGAGCCCGATGCCGAGCTCGCCCCACCACTCCTGCAGATACTTGCCGATCGCCTTGTCGTTGGGGTCGGTGGCGTGGCAGAGGATACGGAGGTCGAGCGCCTTGCCGTCCTTGCCGACGCGCTTGCCGCTGCCGTTCTTCTTGTAGCCGGCCTGGTCGAGGAGCGTGGCAGCCTTCGCCGGGTCGTACGCGATCCTCTGGCTCGCGTCCGGCTTCCAGAAGTACGACTCGAAGCGCGGCGGGATATAGCCTTCGCCCTCCACGGCGTGCCCCTGGAAGACCTTGTCGACGATGGTCTTGCGGTCGGTGGCGTGGAAGAGGGCCTTGCGGACGGACGGGTCGAGCAGCGCCGTATGGCCGCTGCCGAAGGTCTTGCCGTCCTTCGACCTGGCGCCCGGGTTGGTGGCCAGGGCGAAGAAGCGGCGGCCCGGCGCGTCGTTGACCTTGATGTTGTCGGCGCTCTTGAGGGCGGTGGCCTGGGCGGGCGTGAGGCCCTGGACGAAGGAGACCTCGCCCTTCTGCAGCGCGGCGACCGCCGCGTCACCGTCCTTGTAGTACTTGAACACCAGCTCGTCGAACTTGGGTGTCCCACGCCAGAAGTCCTTGTTGGGCTTGAGCTTGACGAACTGGTCGACCTTGAAGTCGGTGACGATGAACGGGCCGTTGCCGACGATGGGGAACTTCTTGTCGTTGTTGAACTTCGAGAAGTCTCCGACCTTCTCCCAGACGTGCTTGGGCACGATCGGGACGTCGAGCGCCGCCATGGTGGCCTGCGGCTTCTTCAGCTCGATGACCAGTGTTTCGGGGTCCGGTGCGGTGACCTTCTTGAAGTTGGCCGTGAAGCTGCCATTGGCGGTGGCCGCGTTCTCGTCCGTCATCATCTTGTTGAAGGTCCAGGCGGCGTCCTCGGCGGTGGCCTGCTTCCCGTCGGACCACTTGGAGTTCTTCCGGATGGTGTACGTCCACGTCAGCTTGTCCGGGGACGGCTTCCACGCGGTGGCGAGGCCGGGGATCGGGTGGGCGTCCTTGACGTCGTAATTCGTCAGGTACTCGTAGGCCAGTCGGTGGATGGTGGTGCTGACCAACTTCTGCGCCAGGAACGGGCTCAGGGAGTCCACGCTCTGCGAGACGGCGACGGTGAGGACTTTCTTGCCTCCGTCGTCGGCGGCTTGGGCCGAGGGGGTTGCCGAGCCGGCCACCAACAGGGCGGCGGCGCCGTAGGCCAGAAGCAGTCGGATACGGGGTGGAACCTTTGTGGCCATGGGACGGGCACCTCGCGTCATCAGTCGCTCGGAGAAGGTGAAGCGAAGGTTTATCAGCGGTGGCGAGTTGCGTCAACGATCCGTCAAACCCCGTGTGGGCTGCGGGAATGCAATGAGGGCCCGCACCGTGGAGACGGTGCGGGCCCTCATTGGTTGAGACCTCTGTCGCGCTACTGCTGAGGGGCTGGCGGTGCCTGTGGAGGCTGCTGCTGCGGCCATCCGGCGGGCGGTACGGGCCCCTGCAGATCCGGTTGTCCCGGACCACCCGGCTGGCCCTGCGGACCGGGCTGGACCGGCTGGCCGGGCTGTCCGGGCTGTCCGTGGAAAGGTGCGGGCGGACTCGCGGGGGACTGCGCCTGGGAGGGCAGCGACTGCTGCCAGCCCTGCGGCGGATAGGGCTGCTGACCCTGCGGCGGCTGCTGGCCACCGTACGGCTGCTGGCCACCGTACGGCGGCTGGCCACCGTACGGCGGCTGGCCACCGTACGGCGGCTGCGGCTGACCCTGCGCGTACGGCTGCTGCGGCGGGTACGGCTGTCCGGGCATGGGCTGTCCGGGCATCGGCTGCCCCGGCGCCTGCTGGTGGCCCGGCATCGGCGGGGCCAGGTGCGGCGGCGGGTTGCCGTCCGCGGTCCACAACCCCTGCTGCTGCTGAGCGCGTACGAAGTCCTCGGCGATCAGCGCGGACAGGTTGAAGTACGCCTCACGGGTCTTGGGGCGCATCATGTCGAGGTCGACCTCGGCGCCGGCCGACAGGTGCTCGTCGAAGGGCACCACGATCACACCGCGGCAGCGCGTCTGGAAGTGCTGAACGATGTCATCGACCTTGATCATCTTGCCGGTCTCGCGGACCCCGGAGATGACCGTGAGAGAACGCTGCACCAGCTCGGCGTACCCATGGGCGGAAAGCCAGTCCAGTGTCGTCGACGCACTGCTCGCGCCGTCCACGGACGGCGTCGAGATGATGATCAACTGGTCGGCCAGATCCAGCACTCCGCGCATCGCGCTGTAGAGCAGACCGGTACCGGAGTCGGTCAGGATGATCGGGTACTGCTTGCCCAGTACGTCGATCGCACGCCGGTAGTCCTCGTCGTTGAACGCCGTGGAGACCGCCGGGTCCACGTCGTTGGCGATGATCTCCAGACCCGAGGGCGCCTGCGAGGTGAACCGGCGAATGTCCATGTACGAGTTGAGGTACGGGATCGCCTGGACCAGGTCACGGATGGTGGCCCCGGTCTCGCGCCGCACCCGGCGGCCGAGCGTGCCGGCGTCCGGGTTGGCGTCGATCGCCAGGATCTTGTCCTGCCGCTCGGTGGCCAGGGTCGAGCCGAGCGCGGTCGTCGTCGTGGTCTTGCCGACGCCGCCCTTGAGGCTGATGACCGCGATCCGGTAGCAGGACAGCACCGGTGTACGGATCAGGTCGAGCTTGCGCTGCCGCTCCGCCTCTTCCTTCTTGCCGCCGAGCTTGAAGCGGGCGGCGCTGGAGGGATTGCGGCTGCTCTTGGCCTTCTGCTTGCCCCGGACCAGACGGTCGGAGGAGAGCTCGACGGCGGCGGTGTACCCGAGCGGGGCGCCGGGCACGGAACGCTCGCGCTGGTCGTGCGTGACCGGCGTGGGCCAGGCGGCACCGGTCCGCGGGTCGGTGGGCGCGGCCTGCGGCTGCTGAGGAGCCTGTGGCTGGCCCTGCTGCGCGGGCAGATAGGGCGTGGCGGGCGCGGGCAGGTTCGGCGTCTGCGGCGGTACGGGCGCGTGTGCTGCGGGCTGGCCGGGCTGTCCGGGCTGGGGGAAGCCGTAGCCGCCGTGCGGGGCCTGTGCATTGGGGCCAGGGACGGCCGGGGGCAGCGGCACGGCGGGCGCGGGCGACGGCGGAACGGGCTGGCCCTGCTGCGGGAACCCGTAACCGCTCTGCGGCGCGGCGTGAGGGGGTGTGGCGGGCGCGGGCAGGTTCGGCGTCTGCGGCGGTACGGGCGCGTGTGCTGCGGGCTGGCCGGGCTGTCCTGGCTGCGGGAAACCGTAGCCGTGCGGGGCGGGCTGTCCCGGCACCGGCTGTCCGGGCTGGGGGAAGCCGTAACCGCCGTGCGGGTTCTGCGCGTCGGGGGCCGGGACGGCCGGGGGCAGCGGCGCGCCGGGCGCGGGCTCACCGGCCCGGCCCTGCTGCGGGAACCCGTAACCGCCCTGCTGCTCAGGAACAAAGGGAACGGGCGCGGCTGCCGGGGCGGGCGTCTGCCACGCGGGCGCGGCCTGAGGACCGTTCTGCGCCGGCAGCTGAGCCTGCGGCGGGGCGGACTGGTCGTTGGTCTGCGCGGATACCGGCCACTGCGGCGCGGACGTCGGTGCGGCCGGCTGGAAGGCGGGCGGCAGCGGCGGCAGTCCGGTGCTCTGTGCCGGGGGCGTCGGGGACCACGGCTGAACCGGCGCGGGCGCGGGCGGAGCGTCCTGGGGTACCGAGTCGGCCGGGGCGGCGTCCTGGGGTACGGAGTCGGCCGGGGCGGCGTCCTGGGGTACGGAGTCGGCCGGGGCGGCGTCCTGGGGTACGGAGTCGGCCGGCTCCTCGGCCGGTACCTCCGCGTCCGCCGGTACCTCCGCGTCGGCCGGGGCGGCCTCGTTACGGCGCTCGGCGTCGTCGCCGTCGGAGTCCTGCGGCTCGTCGCCGACCGAGTCCGCGGTGTCATCCACGGAGGCGGCCTCGGACGCGTCGGCTTCGGCGGCACCGGCCGGAGCCTCGCCCTGGGGTTCGGCTTCGGCGTCGGCGGAATCGTCCGCTGCGCCCTCCGAACCAGTGCCGGAGACAGAACCAGGGCCGGAACCGGAGTCGGAACCGATACCGGAGCCCGACTCCTCCGTCTCCTTTGCCGCGGCCCGCTCCTCCATCTCGCGCTTCAGCGCGGCCGGGGAGAACCGCATGGTCGCCCCGCTCTCGATATCGCCGCCCCCGAAAGGCTGCGGCGCGGGCTCGGCGGCCGCCTCAGCAGCCGGAGCCGGAGCCGGCGGCACAGCAGCGGGCGTGGGCGCAGGGGCAGGGGCAGGGGCAGGAGCAGGCGCCGGCACGGGTGCCTGAACCTGTGCCGGAGGAGGCGTCGGCGCCCAGCTCGGCTCGAAGCCACTGCCCGCGGGCAGCCCCGGCACCGCCACCGGCGGACCGTTGGGCGGCGCGGGAGGAGGCGTGAGCCCCTGCTGGCCCGCACCCCCGCCCGATGTGTCGCCCGACGCGTTCTGCGTGTACCAGGCCGGCGGGGTGTAGTCGATGGTGAACTCACCCGTCATCTCGGCGGGCTCCGCGTCGGACTGATCATCGACGGGAATGTTCCAGCCCCCGTGGATCTCGTCCCGATCGCCGTTCACTTTGCCTCCTGGTGTGGTCGAGCACCCTTGTGCCGTGGTGGGTGGGGGCGACCTGTTCGTCCGATCGGCCCGGCTCTCCCCCTGTAGGACGCGGCCAACATGCCCGCAGGTTCTTCTGCCGCTCCCTGTCCCACCCTAATCGTCAACAACCTCGGTACGGCAGGCCCGACCACGCGTCGGCGACTGTCCCGTACGTCACGCGCTGCCCCCAAGTGAACCGAGTGCGGCGGAGTGTAAGAAGTCGATAGGTCAAAATGGTACAACTGCGTACGGACTGATGGCCGCTCAGTCCATCCGGCGAGCGCTGCCCAACAATCCGGTCTCGGCGTCCGTGGCCTGCGTCATGACGAACTGCCGGTCGCGCGCAGTGCACCAGAGCGTGACGCCGTCCGCAAGAGTGGACAGCGCCTCAGTCTCGGGCCGCGGGAGATGCATGATGCGCCCGATCTGCGCGGCTTCGTCCGGCGAGACGCGCTGTATCCCGACCAGACCGGACTTCTCCATCAGCCGCGGTGCCACCGGGCTCAGATACGGCAGCAGCGTCACCACCGACTGCCAGGGACCCGAGACCACCCGCCCGCGCGGCGGCCGCATCCCGCAGTCCCGCACCACCACGACCGGACTGCCGGCCGAAGCGCCCTGCGGCGGCACCCGCCCCACATCGTGCAGCGATATGCACTGCTGTCCGCCGCCCGCCGCCTGGGCCAGCGTCGTCCAGGCGTGCGCCCGGCCCGTCTCCACGGTGACCCGCGCACCCGTCGCGGCCGCCCGCAGCGCGAGCACCTGCGCCGTCCACAGGCCGCCGATCAGCGTGACGTCGTACGCCGTGGGGCGGTTGATGCCCAGCACCGCGGGCTTGCTCTCGGCATCGACGCCGACGACCACTCCGTCGTCGCCGACCGGCAGCGCCAGCGAGGACAGTTGGTCCATCGAGAGCGCATGACGGTCCCGGCGCGGTCCGATCAGTCCGAAGCCGATACGAGGCTTGGCGGCAGGCACAGACATCAGCGGGCTCCCCCGAGCGGCAGTGTGGCGAGCATGCCGGGCAGTTGCTCACGGTCGAGCCGTACCAGCCCGGTCTTGACCCCGCGAGCGGCGCGCTCCAGTTCATGGCGCGCGGCGACCAGTTCCTCGTCGCTGCGCCCCGTGATGCGGACATGCCCGCTGACCGTCACGCCCTGCCGGTCGCCATGCCCCAGCGTGAGGCTGAAAGTGGTGGCCAGCGCGGGGATGGAGGTGAGCAGGGCGACGAGCTGCGGCATCGGGGCCCCGCCGCCGCCCAGTTGGGGCCAGCGGCTCACCCAGTACGTGGTGTGGCGGCGGTCGTCGACACGCCAGGTGCGCGAGGTCTCCTGGGTGCGCGACGCGGGTGTCTCCGCCCGGCTCGCCTGTGCGATGGCCATCGGGCTGGCGCAGGAGGAGGTGGCGATGGCCGCCGTCAGCTCTTCCTCGGTCAGCACGGTGGCCCGGAATCCGGCGCCGGTCAGCCGGCTCGCCAGCTGGTCGGCGGTCCGCACGAGGCACTTCTGCGCGCCATCGAGGCCGCCGCCGCGCGCCGCCACCGCTTCCGGGCAGAGTTCAGGGTCGAGCTTGAGCGCGATCCAGGTGATCCGTATCGCGGGTGACCCGGTCTGCGCCTGCAGCGGTGCGTAGTTGCGCGCGGCGACCGACTGCTGCGGCAGATGCGGTGCGGGCGCGGGCTGGGTGTGCTGGACGATCTGTGCCGACTCCAGCCGGATCCCGTCGACGTCGAGCACATCGCGCAGCAGAGCCATCGGCAGCGGCCTGGCGGTACGGTCCGGCCGCAGGGCGGTGGCGTCCGACTCGACCTGCAGCACGGCCGTCAGGAAGGTCCCGTCGCCGATCATGCCCACCGGTCGCCGGTCGCGGTCGCTGTAGGTGTACGTCCGCAGGGCGGGGTCGCACTCGACGGCGGGCGCGAGCCCCGGTTCCGTATCGGGCGGGAGGACCAGCGATGCGGCCCTGCGCCTGCGCGCGCGGAGGGCGAAGACGGTGGCGAGCCACTCGGGCATCGAGCGCCGGTGCCTGCGCAGCAGGGCCAGCAGCACCAGCAGCGCGGCGACCACAAAAGCGGGAACCAGCATCAGCGGATCGATCACCCAGGCCACAAGGAGCAGCGCCGCGGCGATCTCGATCAATACGAGCTGTTGCAGTCGGAACGAACCGAAGTGCCCCGGTCGTGCCTTGAGTCGGGGTGCCGCCGGTCCCTGGGACGGTGCGGTGGGCCGTACCGAGGCCTGCCCGTGGGGTGCCGGCCGCACCCGCGTCGCGGAAGCCATTAATCCGCCACCCCCCAGTTCATTAGGCCCCAATTCATCCCGATCACCCCTGTCCGGCCCTGCGCAGCAAGGCTCCTGGCGGCTGGATCACCCTACCCGCCCCACAAGCACCGTCGATCAACAGGCATAGTAGGGGGCCGGTCCGACAACCAGGGCCCGGGGACCGTGCTCATCACAAGGTCCCCACGGGGAGAATCAGTGCCTTCTTTACCAATGGGGACTCATGGCATCACGGCGGGATGAGCTCAACGCGTACACCTTTGCGAAGAAGCGCACGGTGGCGGCATTCCTCCAACCGTCCACCACGGGTACGGAGGAGGGGGCACCGCGCCCGATGCGGGCCGTCATACCCAGCATCATCGTCGGTGCGCTGGTCGTGGCGGGGTTCGGGGCCTTCGGCATGTTCAAGCCCGTGGCTCCCAAGGACTGGGCCCAGCCCGGCACCAAGGTGATCGTCGGCAAGGACTCCACCACGCGCTATGTCGTCCTCGCCACCGGCAAGGGCAAGAACCAGAAGGTCCTCCTCCACCCCGTGCTGAACCTCGCGTCCGCGCGACTGCTGCTCACCCCCCAGCAGTTCAAGGTGATCCAGGTCAGCGACGACATCCTGGACTCGGGCAAACCCCCGCGCGGCCCGATTCTAGGCATTCCGTACGCACCCGACCGACTGCCGTCCGCCAAGGAGGCCGCCGAGTCCAAGCGCTGGGCGGTCTGCGAGCAGCCCGGCGGCGGTAAGGGCGGCACCGTGCAGAAGGCGACCTTCGTCCTGGGCGACCGCGATCTGAAGCGGACCGAGGGCGAGCAGCGCCTCAGCGGTGGCCAAGTCCTGTACGTCAAGGGCCAGAACGGGCTGCGCTACCTCGTGGACGCCGGCGGCACCAAGTACCTGGTGCGCGGCAGCCAGAGCGATGCCGGGTTCCTCACCCGCGCCCTGGTCGGCAGCAAGGAGCCGCAGTCCGTCACCGACGACTGGCTGGCGACGCTGCACGACGGCACCCCGGTCGACTTTCCCGCCATCCCCGGCCAGGTCGGCGCGAGCGCGGGCATCGGCGGCGGGCTGACGGGCGAACAGGACCAGGTCGGCATGGTCCTCCAGGCCCAGACCGGCTCCGGGCCGCAGCACTACGTCGTGCTGCCCGGCAAGGTCCAGCCGGTCTCCGACTTCACCGCCTGGCTGCTCATCAACTCCCCGCTGACCGACAAGCTCAACATGCGCGGCGAGGCGGTCAGCGTCGACGCGGCGTCGTTCGCCCCGGAGAGCGACTTCTTCGGCGCTCAGTACCACTGGCCCTCGCTCAGGTCGAAGCAGGTCAACTCCCGGGGCGGCGACCGCGACACGGTCTGCAGCGTGCTGCGCAAGGTCGACGACAAGGGCCGTACGACCCTGTCCACCTGGGCCGGCTCCGAGTACCCCGCGGAGATAACCGCAGGCGGCACCAGCACCTATGTCACCCCCGGAACCGGCCTTCTCTACACGCAGGTCCAGGGCAAGCAGACCAAGCCCGACGGCTCGCTCTTCCTGGTGACCGACACCGGACTGCGGTACGCCGTCCAGGCGAACGGCGACAGCGACGCGAACCGCTCCGACATTGGCACGGGCGACCAGCAGAAGCAGCAGGACGGCCGCCCCGAGCCCAGCCAGGCGCAGATCCGGCTCGGATACGAGAAGGTCACTCCGACCCTCGTGCCGATCAACTGGTCGGAGTTCCTGTCCAAGGGACCCCGGCTCGACACCAACAGCGCGCGTCAGCCGCAGGGTTCGTAGGGGGTGCGACCGATGCTGCACCTGCGCAGGAAGACCGCGCTGCTGACCGCCGCGGCGGCGCTGACGGGTCTGTCGGCTGTGTCCCCGGCCGCATACGCCGACGAAGTCCCGCACCAGCTGGGCATCAACGGCAGCGGCGAGTGCACCTTTCCGATGAAGAAGCAGATCGAGGGGATCCCCTGGCCGCTCCAGCGGGTGCTGCTCGACGAGTTGTGGCAGGACACCAAGGGCAAGGGCGTCCGGGTCGCGGTGATCGACACCGGCGTGGACAACGCCAACGTCCAGCTCAAGTCCGCCGTCGACGCCTCCGCGGGGAAGGACCTCCTCAAGCCCGACAAGAACAGCCCGAGCGACGACAAGCGCGGCAAGACCGACGGCACGGTCGACGAGGTCGGCCACGGCACCAAGGTCGCCGGGATCATCGCCGCGCGCCCCCGCAAGGGCACCGGCTTCGTCGGACTGGCGCCCGAGGCCACGATCATCCCCATCCGCCAGAACGACGAGAAGAACAGCGGCAACGACAAGACGATGGCCACGGCGATCGAGCACGCCATCGCCAAGGGCGCCGACGTCATCAACATCTCCCAGGACACGACGAAGCCGCTCTCGCTCGACTCGACCCTCAACAAGGCGATACAGCAGGCGATCCAGAAGAAGATCGTCGTGGTCGCCTCCGCCGGCAACGACGGTATGGACGGCAAGCTGAAGGATACCTACCCCGCCGCGTTCCCTGGCGTTCTCGCCGTCGCCTCCTCCGACCGCAACAACGAACGGGCGGTCTTCTCGCAGGCGGGCGGCTTCGTCGGCATCGCCGCCCCCGGAGTCGACGTCGTCTCCACCGTCCCCGGCAACGGGCAGTGCGTCGACAACGGCACCAGCTTCTCCGCGCCGTACGTCGCCGGTGTCGCGGCGCTGCTCAAGGCCAAGTACCCCGGCTGGACCGTGCCCCAGATCATCGCGCAGATCGAGCAGACCGCCGAGCGCAGCATCAACGGCAAGGACAGCTTCGTCGGTTGGGGCGTGATCGACCCGGTGCGCGCGCTCAGCGGCGACGGCCTCCCGATCGACGCACCGCACGCCGACCCCGGCCCGCCGAAGCCGCCCGCGCCGGAGCCCGCGCATCTTGCGATGACCGAGACCGCTCAGGAACGCAAGGAGCGTTACGCAACCTACGTGTTGGGCATCGGCGTCGTACTGGTGGCAGTGGTCGCGGGGGCGGCAACGGTCATCCGGGACACCCGGCGCAAAAGGGCCCAGTGAGCCAAGTCTCCATACAGGACTTTGCAGTTGGAACTGTCGTATCAAGTGGATAGAGTGGCTGTAGGACTCAGTGAGGACTGTGTCCGTACGGGGGCGGCATCCAATCGGCTTCCGTCTACATCACCGTCGTAGGAAGAAGGGGCACGATGTCGGGTAGCGGCAAAGACCTGAATGTAACAAGTGGCGATATCACCGGTCTGTCCAAGCAGATCGACAAGTTCCAGACCGAGCTGAACAGCCGGATCGTGTCGCTCAACAGCGTGGTGGACCAGATCCAGACCGGCTGGAAGGGTGCGGCGAGCCAGGCGTACGACCAGGCTCAGAAGGACCTGAACCTGCGTATGCGGAACGTGCAGCGCGACCTGGAGAACCTCCAGAACCTCGTGAAGATGAGCGCCGACGGCTTCGATGCGCAGGAGACCGAGCGCATTCAGACCTTCCGCAAGATGGAAGCCTCGCAGGGCAGCAGCGCCATCCTCAGCATCTGAGCCGTCCGGATCCTCCGCAGAATCGCCACTAGGAGTAAAGCATGACGACTGCTGTCAATTACGACACAGTGACCACCGCGGCCGGTGACGTCCGCGGCACCTCGAAGTACCTGAACGAGCAGCTCCGGGACCTGATGACACACGTCAAGAACGTTGCGGGCAACTGGGACGGTGACGCCAAGCAGGCCTACATCGAGGTCCAGGCCAACCTGGCCCGGGACATGGACGGCCTGAACGCGGACCTGGCTCAGATCGCGCGTCTGCTCGACCAGTCCGTTGTCGGCTACCAGGACACGGACAAGGACAATGCCACCCGTTTCCGCATGATGCACTGACGAGCATCGAGCGAACGTCCAAGGGGGGTTGCCCGCGCAGGCGGGCAACCCCCCTTGCCGTACAAGCTCCTACCTGAGATCGAACTCGCCGTCACGCGCACCGAGTACGAACGCGCGCCACTCGGCCTCCGTGTACCGCAGCACCGTTTCCGGCTCCAGCGACGAGCGCATCGCGACCGCCCCGCCCGGCAGATGAGCGATCTCGACGCGCTCCTCGTCCTTGCTGGTGCCGGGCGCGCTGAGCCACTCCACACCGGAGATGTCGAGGGCGTACAGCTCTTCCTTCTGGCGTTCCTTCTCGCTTGCGTCAGCCATCGGCGCGGTCCCTCCCAGGTGCGATGAACGAGGTGCGCAACCACACTACTTGGTGCGTCCCGGCAGCCTTGACGGCTGCCGGGACGTGTGCCGGCACGTGCCGGACGTGTGCCTCGACGGACTACTGATCCGGCAGCCAGCCCACCTGGACCAGCGGTGCGCCCCGCTTGCGGGACACGAAAGTGCCACGTCCCGGCGGCATCGGACGCGCCCGGACATTGCCGAGGATGTCTCCCTCGCCCGGGTCGCCGGAGAGGATGACGCCCTGCGCGCCCAGCTCCTTGATCCGCTGCATGAACGACTCGTACATCGCCCGTGAAGCTCCGGCCGCACTGCGCGCGATGATGAAGCGGATGCCGACATCACGCGCGAACGGCAGATTGTCCACCAGTACCGACAGCGGATTGCCGGAGTTGGTGGCGACCAGCTCGTAGTCGTCGATGAGGACGAAGAGCTGCGGCCCGGTCCACCAACTGCGGTCGCGCAGCTGCTGCGGTGTGATGTCCGGCTTCGGCGCGCGCTTGCCCATCACCGTGTTGATGGCGTCCATGTGCATTTCCATCGCGGACGTCATCGGCGCGTACTCCAGCAGATGGGAGGCCGGTACGGCCTCCAGCATCGTGCGCCGGTAGTCGCCGACCACGATCCGCGCCTGCTCCGGGGTGTAGCGCTCGGAGATCTGCTTGGCGATCAGCCGCAGCAGCGCCGTCTTCCCGGACTCGCTCTCGCCGAAGATCAGGAAGAACGGGTCGCTCTCGAAGTCGACGAACACCGGCTCCAGGTTTGTCTCGTCGATGCCGATCGCGATGCCGTGCTGCGGATACTCGAAGCCCTTGGGCAGCTGCTCGGCGGGCAGCCGGCGCGGCAGCAGCCGGACGGTCGGCGCCGCAGGCCCAGCCCAGTTCCCCTTGACCGCCTGCACAAAGGCAGCCGTGCCCTCCGACAGATCGCCGGAGCTGCTGATCGAGTCGATACGAGGCAGAGCCGTCATGAAGTGCAGCTTCTCCGGGACCTGGCCACGGCCCGGCACGCCGGACGGGACGTTCGCCGCGACCTTGCGGTCGAACTCCGAGTCCATGACGTCACCGAGCCGCAGCTCCAGCCGCCCCAGCATCTGGTCCTTCAGCGCCGCACGTACCTCCATGTAGCGGGCGGCGGTGATGATGACATGGATGCCGTAGCCCAGGCCGCGCGCCGTGAGGTCGGCGACGACCGGCTCCAGCATCTCGTAGTCGTTCTTGAAACCGCCCCAGCCGTCGATGACCAGGAAGACATCCCCCCAGGCCTCGCCGGGCAGCTCGCCGGCGGCGCGCCTGCGCCGGTAGGTGGCGATGGAGTCGATGTTGTTGGCGCGGAAGAACTCCTCACGCCGGTTGAGTACGCCCATCACCTCGGCGACCGCACGGCGCACCCGCTCAGGGTCGAGCCGCGAGGCGATACCGCCGACATGCGGCAGGTCGGAGAGTGAGGACAGGCCGCCACCGCCGAAGTCGAGCGCGTAGAACTGCACTTCGGCCGGGGTGTGGGTGAGCGCGAACGACGAGATCAGCGTCCGCATCAGCGTCGACTTGCCGGACTGCGGACCGCCGACGACCATCATGTGGCCCGCCGCTCCGGAGAAGTCCCGGTACAGCACCTCACGGCGCTGCTCGAAGGGCTTGTCGATCAGGCCGAGCGGGACGGTGAGACCGCCCGGACGCGTGTACTCGGTCGCGGTGAGACCGCGGTCCGCGGTCGGCGCCAGACCGGGCAGCAGCTGGTCCAGCGTGGGCGCCTGGTCCAGCGGCGGCAGCCACACCTGGTGGGCGGGCACACCCTGACCCTCCAGCTTGCGCACGATCACATCCAGCACCGTGTCGGCGAGCGCCTCGTCCTCGGCGGCGTTGGCGGCGGCCAACGCGGCGGGATCGGGTGCCGCGTACACCACCGGCACCGGAGTCGCGGTGAAGACCACGGGCCGTCGCTCGATGGGCAGCTGGCCCACCGACAGATCCGGACCACTGGTGCGGTACGTGCCGGAGACGTACGCCGCCTTGAAGCGGGTCATCTCGTCCGTACCGAACTTCAGATAGCCGGAACCCGGCACCGACGGCAGGTGGTACGCGTCGGGCACACCCAGCGCCGTGCGCGACTCGGCCGCCGAGAAGGTCCGCAGACCGATCCGGTACGAGAGATAGGTGTCGAGGCCGCGCAGCTTGCCCTCCTCCAGGCGTTGCGAGGCCAGCAGCAGATGCACACCCAGCGAACGGCCGATACGGCCGATCTGGATGAACATGTCGATGAAGTCGGGCTTGGCGGTGAGGAGTTCGGAGAACTCGTCGATGACGAGGACGAGCGAGGCCAGCGGCTCCAGTGGGGCTCCCGCCGCGCGCGCCTTCTCGTAGTCGTGGATGTTGGCGTAGTTGCCCGCCGAGCGCAGCAGCTCCTGCCGGCGCTGCAGCTCACCGCGGATCGCGTCACCCATGCGGTCGACCAGCGTGAGGTCGTCCGCCAGGTTGGTGATCACGGCCGCGACATGCGGCATCTGCGACATTCCGGTGAAGGTCGCACCACCCTTGAAGTCCGCGAGGACGAAGTTCAGCGTCTCCGACGTATGCGTGACCGCGAGGCCGAGAACCAGGGTGCGCAGCAGCTCCGACTTACCGGAACCGGTGGCGCCGATGCACAGACCGTGCGGGCCCATGCCCTCCTGTGCGGCCTCCTTGAGGTCCAGCATCACCGGCTGGCCGTCCTCACCGACACCGATCGGCACCCGCAGCCGCTCGGCGACCGACCGCGGCCGCCAGGTTCGGGCCACGTCTATGGACCCGGCGTCCCCCAGGTTCAGCAGATCGGTGAAGTCCAGGTTGGCGAGCAGAGGTTCGTCGTCGTCGCCACCGCCCATCCGCAGCGGCGCGAGCTGACGTGAGAGCGCCTCGGCGGCCGGCAGCGAAATCCCGTCAGGCACACCCTCGTACGCCACCCGTGAACCGGACTCGAGACGCAGCCGCCCCGGCCGTACGACCACCGAAAGACCGCCGCGCGGCTCGTCCAGATCGCCGGAGACGACCTCGACGATGGTCACGCCCTGCAGGCCCTCGGCCGCCGCGAACAGCGAGTCCGGCGGCACCATCCCGCCGTCCAGTACGACGACGATATGCGGCTGGTCCAGGACCGGCTGGTTCTCCCGGCTGAACCGCGGCCGCCCGTCGAGGCGGCTGTGGAGCAGCTGCTCCAGCTCACCGAGGTCGTCGCCGAACAGCCGCTTCGTACCGGCGCCGTCCACCTGACCGGGCACCTGCGTATGCGGCAGCCACTTCGTCCAGTCCCAGCGCGGGACGGCTCCCGGCGCAGCCACCACCACGACCATCAGGTCCTCGGGGGAGTGCAGCGTCACCAGCTGGGAGACCAGCGCCCGCGCCGCGGACTGCGCCGACTCCGGCTCACCGGAGACCGTCACGTGGTAGAAGGCGCGGATCGAGACTGCCATCGGCAGCCCGTCCAACGAGCCGTGCACCGCGAGGAACTGCTGCATCGCACCGGCCGAGAGCGGCTCCAGCTCGTCCACCGGCGCGGTGTCCGGCGCTACGAGCGGCGTGGCCAGCTGCTGCGCGCCGAGACCGATGCGCACCTGCCCGAAGTCGTTGTCGCCCACACGCCGTTCCCAGACCCGCGAGCCCTCGGCCACCACGGACCAAAGCTGCTCGGGGGAGGGGTGCAGATAGAGCTGGGCATCGCGCTGCTTGCGCGCGGTCTTGCGCACCGTACGCCGGGTCTGTGCGAGGTATTTGAGGTAGTCGCGGCGGACATCTGCCATTTGCCCCTGCGTACCCTTGCGGAACCTGACGATCTGGGCGACGACCATCCCGACGGTCGAGACCAGCATCATCACGCCCATGATGCGCATGAACGGAGGCGCCTGCGGCGAGAAGAAGAAGACCACCGAAGAGCCCATGCCGAGGACCGGCAGGATCTGCATCAGCATGCCCTCCTGCTGACCCCGCGGCAGCTCCGGAGGTGCCTCCAGAGCCAGCTCCTCCGTGGGCACTTCAGGCGGCAGCGACCTCGGCGGGCGTTTCACGACGATCTGGCTCACCGGAGCATCAATCCCTCGATACGGACGGAAGACGGACGGGCTGATTCCGCGCCGGCGCCCCCGTGACTGCCTTTGCTGCGGACTTCCCTCCGCGCGACGGTGATCCTACTTGCAGGCCCCTGCCCCGTGTCCCGGTAGGGTGTCGCGCGCACCGTGCGCAACCGCGAATCAGGGCGAACCAGGGGGTCCAGACAGTGAGTACGACCGCAGCGACCGGCTTCTGCCGCGTCACCGTCGTGGCGCCGGACAGCCGAATCGATGTTGCCCTCCCGGAGGACATCGCCGTCGCCGACGTCTACCCGGAAATCCTGCGTCTGACCGGCCAGACGCAGTCCCCGGGCGCCCCGACCGGCTACCACTTGGTACGCCGCGACGGCACCGTACTCGAGGGCGCCCGCTCACTCAGCGCCCAACAGGTGCTGGACGGCGAGGTCTTGAGCCTGCGTCCCTTCGCCGAGTCACTGCCGCCCGCCGTCTTCGACGATGTCTCCGACGCCGTCGCCTCCGCGGTCACCCGCGACCGCCATCTGTGGAGCGACGACCTGCTGCGCGGTGCCGGCCTGGTCGGCGGTGTCCTGCTGCTCGTCCTGATGGGCTTCGTGCTCTGGTTCGCCGACCCGGTCCGCCACGACATGCACAGCCTGCCGGGCATCATCGCGGGCGCGGGCGGTCTGCTGCTCACCGCCTTCGCGGGCGTACGGGCCAGGGTGTACTCGGACCGCGCCACCGCCGTCGCTCTCGGACTCGGCGCGCTGCCGCTGCTGCTCATCGCGGGCTCCGGAATCATCGGTCCGGACGCCGGTGCCGGCCCCGGCCGGCTGCAGTTCCTGCTCGGCTGCGTCACCGTGCTGGTCGCCTCGGTCGCCCTGGTCGCGCTCACCCCCAGCGGCGACGCCCCCTTCGTGGCGGCCACCTTCCTGGGAGCCACCGGCACCCTCGCGACGTTCCTGATGATCCTCACCAAGGCCTCCGCCACCGAGACGGCGGCCGTCGTCGCCCCGGTCGCCATCGGCCTCGTCGCCTTTCTGCCCGGCCTCTCCGCCCGCTTCGCCCGGCTGCCCATCGGCTACGCATCCCCGCGCAGCGCAGCCGAGGGCTACGACGACTCCTTCGCCGACCCCAACGAGACGCCCGAGGCCCAGCCCGTCGACGCCGAGCGGATCGCAGCCCAGGCGCGCCGCGGCCACGAGATGCTGCTCGGCCTGGTCGGCGGCTGCGCCGCTGTCGTCGTCGGCTGCGCCGCCGTACTCGGCTTCTCCAACAGCATCTGGGGTCAGTTCCTCGCGCTGGCCGCCGGCCTCGCGATGCTGCTGCGCGCCCGGCTCTTCCGCTACACCTCGCAGGTCGCCTGCACCCTGGTGGCGGGCATCGCCGCGATCGCGCTGCTGGTCCTCGGCCTCTCCCTGAACCCGCCCGTCGACCTGGTCAAGGACCTCCTGATGTACGGGGACCGCGGCGGCCTGGACATCCGTACGATCTGGCTCACCGCTGCCGTCGCCGCCGGCGCGGCCGTGATCACCGCGATCGGCCTGGTCATCCCGAGGAAGGGCCTCTCGCCCTTCTGGGGCCGGCTGCTCGACCTCACCGAGAGTCTGGTGCTGCTCTCGCTGGTCCCGCTCTGCCTGGCCGTACTCGACATCTACAGCGCGGCCCGCTCGCTGACCAGCTAGGAGCACCCGCCGGAGGCGGCGGTGGCACTCGCCAGAGGCGCCGCCGCGGGCTGGTACGCTGTGTGACGGCCGTTTGTGTACGCGACCTCCGGAGCTTCCAGGAAACTCTGCGGTCTGCGCTCATCGGACCTTCGCCTCCGAGTCACGGAAGCTCCCCTGAGATCAAGACCAGGGGCACTCGTGGGCGCATCGAACATCAAAGAGGAGTACCGAGTGTCTCTCGACGCCGCTACGAAGAAGCAGATCATGACCGAGTTCGGCACCAAGGAGGGCGACACCGGCTCCCCCGAGGTCCAGGTGGCGATGCTCTCCCGCCGTATCTCGGACCTGACCGAGCACCTCAAGACGCACAAGCACGACCACCACTCCCGCCGTGGTCTGCTGATCCTGGTCGGCCAGCGCCGCCGTCTGCTGCAGTACCTGGCCAAGAAGGACATCCAGCGCTTCCGTGCGCTCGTCGACCGCCTCGGCATCCGCCGTGGTGCGGCCGGCGGCGCCAAGTAAGACGTTGGTGGAGGGAGCGGTTCCCACTCTTAGGGGGCCGCTCCCTTTGCTGTACGTGCGCTACGTACCGGACGCCAATTAGTCTGGATCGCGTAGAGCAAAACTGAACGAGCGAGAAGCCGTCTCCCCGCCGCCGGTCCTCGGTAGTGGCCCCCGGAGAACAACACCCCGGGTGCTTCGATCGAAGACCGGCCCGCAGAACGAGAGCTTCTCCGCCACGTCCTCCGCCACACGGGCGAGGGGACGAAGACGAGGAGAAAACGCTAGTGGAGAACGAGACCCACTACGCCGAGGCCGTTATCGACAACGGAACCTTCGGCACCCGCACCATCCGCTTCGAGACGGGCCGCCTGGCCAAGCAGGCCGCCGGTTCCGCCGTGGCGTACCTGGACGACGACACCATGGTGCTGTCGGCCACCACCGCTTCCAAGAAGCCCAAGGACCAGCTCGACTTCTTCCCCCTGACGGTGGACGTCGAGGAGCGGATGTACGCAGCCGGCAAGATTCCCGGCTCCTTCTTCCGTCGTGAGGGCCGGCCCTCCGAGGACGCGATCCTCACCTGCCGCCTGATCGACCGCCCGCTGCGCCCCTCCTTCAGGAAGGGCCTGCGCAACGAGATCCAGATCGTCGAGACGATCATGGCGCTCAACCCCGACCACCTGTACGACGTGGTCGCGATCAACGCCGCCTCCTGCTCCACGCAGCTGGCCGGCCTGCCCTTCTCCGGCCCGATCGGCGGCACCCGTGTCGCCCTGATCAAGGGCCAGTGGGTCGCCTTCCCGACGCACACCGAGCTCGAGGACGCCGTCTTCGACATGGTGGTCGCCGGTCGCGTCCTCGAGGACGGCGACGTCGCGATCATGATGGTCGAGGCCGAGGCCACCGAGAAGACCATCGAGCTCGTCAAGGGCGGCGCCGAGGCGCCGACCGAGGAGATCGTCGCCGCTGGTCTCGAGGCCGCGAAGCCCTTCATCAAGGCGCTGTGCAAGGCCCAGTCGGACCTCGCCGCCAAGGCAGCCAAGCCCACCGGCGAGTTCCCGGTCTTCCTCGACTACCAGGACGACGTCCTGGAGGCGCTGACCGCCGCCGTCAAGGGCGAGCTCACGCAGGCGCTCACCATCGCCGGCAAGCAGGAGCGCGAGGCCGAGCTCGACCGCATCAAGGAGATCGCCGCCGAGAAGCTGCTCCCGCAGTTCGAGGGCCGCGAGAAGGAGATCTCCGGTGCCTACCGGGCGCTGACCAAGAAGCTGGTCCGCGAGCGCGTCATCAAGGACAAGGTCCGTATCGACGGCCGTGGCGTCACGGACATCCGTACGCTGGCCGCCGAGGTCGAGGCCATCCCGCGCGTGCACGGCTCGGCGCTGTTCGAGCGTGGCGAGACCCAGATCCTGGGCGTCACCACCCTCAACATGCTCCGTATGGAGCAGCAGCTGGACACCCTTTCCCCGGTGACCCGCAAGCGCTACATGCACAACTACAACTTCCCGCCGTACTCCGTCGGTGAGACCGGCCGCGTCGGTTCGCCGAAGCGCCGCGAGATCGGCCACGGTGCGCTCGCCGAGCGCGCCATCGTGCCGGTGCTGCCGACGCGCGAGGAGTTCCCGTACGCCATCCGCCAGGTCTCCGAGGCGCTGGGCTCCAACGGCTCGACGTCCATGGGCTCGGTCTGCGCCTCCACCATGTCGCTGCTGAACGCCGGTGTGCCGCTCAAGGCCCCCGTCGCCGGTATCGCCATGGGCCTGATCTCCGAGGAGATCGACGGCAAGACCCACTACGTCGCCCTCACCGACATCCTCGGTGCGGAGGACGCCTTCGGTGACATGGACTTCAAGGTCGCCGGTACGAAGACCTTCGTCACCGCGCTTCAGCTCGACACCAAGCTCGACGGCATCCCCGCCTCGGTCCTGGCCGCCGCGCTGAAGCAGGCCCGCGACGCCCGCCTCCACATCCTCGATGTGATGAACGAGGCCATCGACGTCCCGGACGAGATGTCCCCGAACGCCCCGCGGATCATCACCGTCAAGATCCCGGTGGACAAGATCGGTGAGGTTATCGGCCCCAAGGGCAAGATGATCAACCAGATCCAGGAGGACACCGGCGCCGACATCACGATCGAGGACGACGGCACCATCTACATCGGTGCCCAGCAGGGCTCGCAGGCCGAGGCCGCCCGCGCCACGATCAACTCGATCGCCAACCCGACCATGCCGGAGGTCGGCGAGCGCTACCTGGGTACGGTCGTCAAGACCACCACCTTCGGTGCCTTCGTCTCGCTGATGCCCGGCAAGGACGGTCTGCTGCACATCTCGCAGATCCGCAAGCTCGCCGGTGGCAAGCGCGTGGAGAACGTCGAGGACGTGGTCGCGGTCGGCTCCAAGGTCCAGGTCGAGATCGCTGAGATCGACTCCCGCGGCAAGCTCTCCCTGATCCCCGTGATCGAGGGCGAGGACGCCGAAGACAAGAAGGACGACACCGACAAGTGACGTCGCGTAGTTCCACGACGACGGCCCGCACCTCCTCGGAGGCGCGGGCCGTCGCCCGTACCCAAACGCTTCTCAAGGGCGAGCACGGCATCGGCACGGTCCGCCGCACCGTCCTCCCCGGCGGCCTGCGCGTCGTCACCGAGACCCTGCCATCCGTACGCTCCGCCACCTTCGGGATCTGGGCGAACGTCGGCTCCCGAGACGAGACGCCGTCGCTGGGCGGCGCCACGCACTACCTCGAGCACCTCCTCTTCAAGGGCACGCACAAGCGCTCCGCCCTCGACATCTCCTCGGCGATCGACGCGGTCGGCGGCGAGATGAACGCCTTCACGGCGAAGGAGTACACCTGCTACTACGCACGGGTGCTCGACACCGACCTGCCGCTCGCCATTGACGTGGTCTGCGACATGCTCACCGGCTCGCTGATCCAGCAGGAGGACGTCGACGCCGAGCGCGGTGTCATCCTCGAGGAGATCGCGATGACCGAGGACGACCCGGGCGACTGTGTGCACGACCTGTTCGCGCACACCATGTTCGGAGACACGCCTCTCGGCCGCCCGGTCCTCGGCACGGTCGACACCGTCAACGCGCTCACCGCGGACCGCGTCCGCCGCTTCTACAAGAAGCACTACGACCCGACCCATCTGGTCGTAGCCGCCGCGGGCAACATCGACCACGCCACGGTCGTACGCCAGGTCCGTCAGGCCTTCGAGAAGGCCGGCGCCCTGTCCCGTACGGACGCGGCCCCGACCCCGCCCCGCGACGGACACCGCTCCCTGCGCACGGCCGGCCGCGTCGAACTGCTCAACCGCAAGACCGAGCAGGCCCATGTGGTCCTCGGCATGCCGGGTCTGGCCCGCACCGACGAGCGCCGCTGGGCGCTGGGTGTAGTGAACACGGCTCTCGGCGGCGGCATGTCGTCCCGCCTCTTCCAAGAGGTACGGGAGAAGCGCGGCCTCGCCTACAGCGTGTACTCGTACACCTCGGGCTTCGCCGACACCGGCCTCTTCGGCGTCTACGCAGGCTGCCGGCCCAGCCAGGTCCACGACGTCCTCAAGATCTGCCGCGATGAGCTCGACCGCGTCGCATCGGACGGTCTGTCGGACGAGGAGATCGGCCGCGCCGTCGGCCAGCTCTCCGGCTCGACAGTGCTGGGCCTCGAGGACACGGGCGCGCTGATGAACCGTATCGGCAAGAGCGAGCTGTGCTGGGGCTCGCAGATGTCGGTCGACGACATGCTCGCGCGGATAGCCGCCGTCACCCCTGACGAGGTGCGCGCGGTGGCCGGCGAGGTCCTGGGACAGCGCCCGTCGTTGTCGGTGATCGGCCCGCTCAAGGACAAGCAGGCGGACCGACTCCACGAAGCGGTCTCCTAACCGTAAGGAAGAGAGCAATGAGCAAGCTGCGCGTGGCCGTTCTCGGCGCCAAGGGCCGTATCGGCTCGGAGGCGGTACGAGCCGTCGAGGCCGCCGACGACATGGAACTGGTCGCGGCACTCGGCCGGGGCGACAAACTGGAAGCCCTGGTGGATTCCGACGCCCAGGTCGTGGTCGAACTGACCACGCCGGCCTCGGTGATGGGCAATCTCGACTTCTGCGTACGCCACGGCATTCACGCGGTGGTCGGCACCACCGGCTGGACCGACGAACGCCTCGCGCAGCTGAACACCTCGCTCGCCGCATCGCCAAGGACCGGCGTGCTCATCGCGCCGAACTTCTCCATCGGAGCGGTCCTCACCATGAAGTTCGCGCAGCAGGCGGCGCGTTACTTCGAGTCCGTCGAGGTTGTCGAGCTGCACCACCCGAACAAGGCCGACGCCCCCAGCGGCACCGCCACCCGCACCGCCCAGCTCATCGCGGCGGCCCGCGCCGAGGCGGGCTGCGCACCGCAGCCCGACGCGACCGTCACCGCGCTAAACGGCGCCCGCGGCGCGGACGTCGACGGCGTCCCCGTGCACGCCATCCGGCTGCGCGGACTCCTCGCCCACCAGGAAGTCCTGCTCGGCGGCGAGGGCGAGACGCTGACCATCCGGCACGATTCCCTGCATCACAGCAGCTTCATGCCGGGCATCCTGCTCGGCGTCCGCCGTGTGGTGTCCACCCCAGGCCTCACCTTCGGCCTGGAAAACTTCCTCGACCTCGGCTGACGGCCATGGGCGGAAAGATCACGTACTTCTTCCTCGCCACTGTGCTGGTCATCGTCTTCGGCGTGGTGGCGCTGGAGGGGGTGCTGCTCATGCTGACCGGTGAGCCGGCCGCCATGGGGATGGGCGCGGTGGCCTTCCTGCTGCCGTGCATCGGCGTCTGGTTCCTCCGGCACAACACGCGCTTCGCGCGCGACGCTCATCGGCTGGCCCGTGAGCTGGAGGCCGAAGGCGGCCTGCCGGTCGATGAGTCGAGGCACACGCCGGGCGGCCGTATCGACCGGGACTCCGCGGACGCCGTGTTCGCCGAGCGCCGCGCCGAGACCGAGGATTCACCGGACGACTGGCGCAGCTGGTTCCGCCTCGCCGTCGCCTACCACGATGCCCGTGACACCCCGCGCGCCCGCAAGGCGATGCAAAGGGCGATCGCGCTGCACGATCGCCCGGCCACGACAAGCCCCTCCACATCAAGCCCCTCCGGCGATTGAGGAGCGGGGGGTCCGGGGGGGCGGAGCCCCCGAAGCGGGTTCCAAGCGGGTTCCGGGGCGAAGCCCCGAAAGCTCCCGGACTCACCGCCCCCGGTCAGGCGCGGCGGTACTCCGCCCCCCACGCCTCGACCGTGTCCGCCGCCCGGTCAAACGCCTCGGCGCGCGACAGGAAGTCCGCGTTGTGGTCGGTGAGCAGCGGCAGCGGCTCGGCGCCCTGTCGTACGACGACGAGCGCCTGGCCCTGCACGGTGCGCGGCAGCCCGAGCCAGCGCACCGGCTGCTGCACGGTGCGTACCGCGGAAGCGCGGTTCCACGGCACCGTGGTGGTCGAAAGGAATCCCACGCGCCGTACCCCGTGCCGGCTGACCCAGGCACCCGCACGCAGCAGCCGCAGTGCGGCGGCGACCAGCGCGAGCCCCACGCCCAGACACAGTCCCGCCCCGGGCAGCGCAACCGCGAACGCGATGATCATCGCCGCGATGAGCACGAACGAGGCGAGCAGCAGCAACAAAGCCGCCGCCGCGACCCGCCAGGGGCCCGGACGGTACGGACGCCGCCAGTTGTCGTGATCGTCGAAGGGCAGCGCGATGTCGCCGGCGTTCTCGGCGTCTGTGCCAAATGCGCGGTCGGCTGTCAGAAAGGGCAGGGGCACGACTGATCCTCACTCACCAGCACACTCGATTGGGCTGTGCCTGGTGAGGCTACCGAGGACGCCCCTGACCGACCACTCCAGGGGGTCCGTACGGGTCAGCGGCTGTCGGATGCCTGGGACTGCTGCGAATGCCCCGCCGCACGGCCGGTTTCCAGCGAGGGAAGCCCGAAGAGCAGCGAGCCGACCAGTCCACAGGCGATGGTCAGCCCGAGCAGCGTACGGCCGGCGAGCTGCGAGACGCCGGGGCGTTCGCGGGGCGGGGGAGTGACGTTACTGCGGAAGCGATCGGCCTCGGCGACGAACGCGAAAGGGACGGCCTCTCGCCGGCGGAACATCAGGGCACTCTCCTTGACTGCTAATGACGGAACGCTGCTATCGGTACAGACGAGCGGAAGGCCACATCGGTGCCCGATTTCGCCGAAATAGCAGAAGATTGTCGATGCGCAAGGTGGTCTAGAGTGGGCGCCGCCCGAGCGAAGACGTTGGAAGGACCCTGTCGGTGACCGACACCCCCGCCGAGACCGCCACGCCCAGTTTCCGCAGCGATGTCACCGTTGAACTGGTGAAGCACACCGCCGGCGACTCCGACGTGCTGTGGGCCGCCCGAGTCTCCACGGCGGGCGAGCAGTCTCTGGAGGAGCTGCAGAGGGACCCGGAGCGCTCCAAGGGACTCATCAACTTCCTGATGCGGGACCGCCACGGCAGCCCCTTCGAGCACAACTCGATGACCTTCTTCATCAGCGCCCCGATCTTCGTCTTCCGTGAGTTCATGCGGCACCGCGTCGGCTGGTCGTACAACGAGGAGTCCGGCCGCTACCGCGAGCTGCAGCCGGTCTTCTACGTCCCGGGCGCGGACCGCAAGCTGGTCCAGGAGGGCCGCCCCGGCAAGTACGTCTTCGTCGAAGGCACATCGGAGCAGCAGAAGATCGTGACCGAGTCCATGGAGGACTCGTACCGCCGGTCGTACGAGACGTACCAGGAGATGCTGGCCGCGGGCGTCGCCCGCGAGGTCGCCCGTGCCGTCCTCCCGGTGGGCCTGTTCTCCTCCATGTACGCCACCTGCAACGCCCGCTCGCTGATGCACTTCCTCGGCCTGCGCACCCAGCACGAGCTGGCAGCGGTCCCGTCCTTCCCGCAGCGGGAGATCGAGATGGTCGGCGAGAAGATGGAAGCGCACTGGGCGAAGCTCATGCCGCTCACCTACGCAGCCTTCAACGCCAACGGCCGCGTCGCTCCGTAGGGCACAGATGTACGGCCAGCCCGATGAAGTGTCCGGATTGCGGCGTTTCGAGAACTTCATCTAGGCTGATCAAACGGACCCGGCACTGCTTGAACCCCCGAGCAGGCAGTGCCGGGCTCCGCTTGTCGGGTTGTACGTCACGTCCCCCCGAGGGGACACTGCGTACTGAGCAGCGAGTAGCGTGTTACCCATGGCTCCGATCTCCACTCCGCAGACCCCGTTCGGGCGGGTCCTCACCGCTATGGTCACGCCCTTCACGGCGGACGGCGCACTCGACCTTGCCGGCGCCCAGCGACTGGCCACCCATCTGGTGGACGCAGGCAACGACGGCCTGATCATCAACGGCACCACCGGTGAGTCGCCGACCACCAGCGACGCGGAGAAAGACCAGCTCGTACGGGCTGTACTGGAAGCGGTCGGAGACCGGGCCCATGTCGTGGCCGGCATCGGCACCAACGACACCCGCCACAGCATCGAGCTCGCCCGCACCGCCGAACGCTCCGGCGCGCACGGCCTGCTGGCTGTGACGCCGTACTACAACAAGCCTCCGCAGGAGGGCCTGTTCCGGCACTTCTCGGCCATCGCGGATGCCACGGAACTGCCCGTGATGCTCTACGACATCCCCGGCCGCAGCGGCGTCCCGATCGACACCGAAACTCTCGTGCGCCTTGCCGAGCACCCGCGTATTGTCGCCAACAAGGACGCCAAGGGTGACCTGGGCCGCGCCAGCTGGGCCATCGCCCGCAGCGGTCTCGCCTGGTACTCCGGCGACGACATGCTCAACCTCCCGCTGCTCTCGGTCGGCGCAATCGGCTTTGTCTCCGTCGTCGGCCATGTCGTCACCCCGGAGCTCCGCGCCCTCCTCGATGCCCACCTCACCGGTGACGTCCAGAAGGCCACCGAGATCCACCAGCAGTTGCTTCCGGTGTTCACGGGCATGTTCCGTACGCAGGGCGTCATCACCACCAAGGCGGCACTGGCCCTCCAGGGCCTCCCGGCCGGACCGCTCCGGCTCCCCCTGGTGGAGCTCTCCCCAGAGGAAACCGCGCAGCTCAAGATCGACCTCGCTGCCGGTGGGGTACAGCTCTAACACACAGACTTCACAACTGAATACGCAGAGAAACCCGACCGAAACGGTCGGTCCAAGACAACAGCAAGTGCACGAATGTCATGTACGCCACGTGCCTCAGCGGTACGTGGCGTGCGTGGTGAGGAGAGTCTTTTGAGTCATCCGCATCCTGAACTCGGCGCCCCGCCGCAGCTGCCCAAGGGCGGCCTGCGCGTCACCCCGCTCGGCGGCCTCGGCGAGATCGGCCGCAATATGACGGTCTTCGAGTACGACGGCCGGCTGCTGATCGTCGACTGCGGCGTCCTCTTCCCCGAGGAGGAGCAGCCTGGTATCGACCTGATCCTGCCGGACTTCACCACCATCCGGGACCGTCTCGACGACGTCGAGGGCATCGTGCTCACGCACGGCCACGAGGACCACATCGGCGGCGTCCCGTTCCTGCTCCGGCTGAAGCCCGACATCCCGCTGATCGGCTCCAAGCTGACCCTCGCCCTGATCGAGGCGAAGCTCCAGGAGCACCGCATCCGCCCGTACACCCTCGAGGTGACGGAGGGCCACCGCGAGCGCATCGGCCCGTTCGACTGCGAGTTCGTCGCGGTCAACCACTCCATCCCGGACGCGCTGGCCGTCGCCATCCGTACTCCTGCGGGCATGGTGGTCCACACCGGCGACTTCAAGATGGACCAGCTCCCGCTGGACCGCCGCCTCACGGACCTCCCGACCTTCGCCAAGCTGGGCGAAGAGGGCATCGACCTGCTGCTCTCGGACTCCACCAACGCCGAGGTCCCGGGCTTCGTCCCGCCCGAGCGGGACATCTCCAACGTCCTGCGGACGGTGTTCGCGAACGCCCAGAAGCGGATCATCGTGGCGAGCTTCGCCAGCCACGTCCACCGCATCCAGCAGATCCTCGACGCGGCCCATGAGTACGGACGCCGCGTGGCATTCGTCGGGCGCTCCATGGTCCGCAACATGGGCATCGCCCGTGACTTGGGATATCTGAAGGTTCCGGCCGGCCTCGTCGTCGACGTCAAGACACTCGACGACCTTCCGGACGACGAGGTCGTACTCGTCTGCACCGGCTCTCAGGGCGAGCCGATGGCGGCGCTCTCCCGGATGGCCAACCGCGACCACCAGATCCGCATCGTCCCTGGCGACACGGTGATCCTGGCGTCGTCCCTCATCCCAGGTAACGAGAACGCGGTCTACCGCGTGATCAACGGCTTGACCAGGTGGGGCGCGGACGTCATCCACAAGGGCAATGCCAAGGTCCATGTCTCGGGCCACGCTTCGGCCGGCGAGCTCCTGTACTTCTACAACATCTGCAAGCCGAAGAACCTGATGCCGGTCCACGGCGAATGGCGCCACCTCCGGGCCAATGCCGAACTCGGCGCACTGACGGGTGTGCCGAAGGACCGCATCGTCATCGCCGAGGACGGCGTCGTCGTCGACCTCGTCGACGGCAAGGCCAAGATCGTCGGCAAGGTCCAGGCGGGCTACGTGTATGTCGACGGCCTCTCGGTCGGCGATGTCACCGAGGCCTCTCTGAAGGACCGCCGCATTCTGGGAGACGAGGGCATCATCTCGGTCTTCATCGTGGTCGACAGCACCTCCGGCAAGATCGTCGGCGGCCCGCACATCCAGGCCCGGGGTTCCGGTATTGACGACTCGGTGTTCAGCGGCGTCGTGCCCAAGATCGAAGAGGCGCTCAACAAGTCCGCACAGGACGGCGTCGTAGAACCCCACCAGCTGCAGCAACTCGTCCGCCGCTCGGTGGGCAAGTGGGTCTCCGACACCTACCGCCGGCGCCCGATGATCCTCCCTGTCGTCGTCGAGGTCTGACGCGTCAACCACGGGGCGGGGCCCTCGATTTGCATCGGGGCGCCCCGCTCCAGTACGTTTACGTCTCCACCTGAACGGGAACCAAACGCACTTGTGCGCTCGGTTGCAGTCCCCGAACGGGGCGGGAATTCCGACTCGGAATCTCTGATAAAGTCGGATCAGCCGAAAGGCAAAAGGCCCCCAACGGCTACTGGAATCAAATTCCGAACCGGAAACGGAACGGAAAAGGATCTGGTAAAGTTGGAAACACGAAGGGAAGCGCCCGGAGGAAAGCCTCAGACAATGTTCTGTGGGTGAGTACAAAGGAAGCGTCCGTTCCTTGAGAACTCAACAGCGTGCCAAAAGTCAACGCCAGATATGTTGATACCCCGGCCTGTTTCGGCAGG
>NZ_JBEZKA010000017.1:156235-203264 GCF_040651435.1 Streptomyces sp. NPDC048479 | reverse complement strand
GTGGAGTGGTCAATCTCGTCCAGATGACCATCGGTGGCCACCTGTCTCCACGGCTCCCCACACCAGCAAGATCACGATCTACGGCTGGAGTACTAGGCGGAGCGGGTCACCGGTGCCGAGCGGGTACATGGGGCGAGGGCCTTCTGTTGAGGTCACTGGAGCGGGAATGCGCCAAGGAATTGGCCGCCCAAGGCGATCAATACCCCGGCGCGCTCATGGGCGACGAAGCGCGTGCCGCTCGTTTTGTACGTGCGAGATGTCGTACCGGAGGCGAGCGAGACGGAGTACAGGCCCGAATTGCGCTTGCCGTAGGCGTATTCCGTGCCTATGACGGGAGGGCTGGTTAGGTCGTCCGATCCTTCCACGCCCTTGTCCAGCCATTCGATGCCTCCGCTCTTCGCATCGAGGCCGATGAGGCCGAGCTTCTCCTGCACTGCGTACACAACTCCGTTTGTGACAGCCGGTGGGCCGAAGTAGCGGAATTCGCGGCCAAACTTTCCAGACTTCTTGACGTAGTTCCATGCTTCGCTGCCGTCAGTCAGCCGCAGGGCACGCAATGGTCCCAGCCCCAAATAGACGTGTGTGCCGTCAATCGCCAGCGGGCCGCGCGCCTGGTCCGGCTTGGCGCCGACCATCGGCTCGTCCCAAAGAACCTTTCCGTTCCGTGCGTTGCGTGCGACGACGTGCACAGCCCCCTCGGCGGTCTCCTGGAGCAGTGCAAGCCGGTCGCCGACGACCCCGCCGGCGAGGAAATGCAGCCGCTTGGACCCCTCGGGCCGGGCTGGCAGGGGCTGTCTCCACAGCTCTTTGCTCGTGCCTGTGTCCACGGCGGCCAGGAACCAGGGCTGAACGCGCTGAATTCCATCCTTCTTGTCGGCGCCTTGGCCTGCGGCAAAGTAGACGACTCCCTCCGAGGCGCACACCAACTGGTTTTCCAGAATCGCGCCGTTGAAGTCCTTGAGCTGTGGAAAGCGCTTCTTGAGCCTGCCATTGGTGAGATCGACCGTCTCGATGGTGAACGGTGAGGAGGGGTCATGCTTGGCATCAGATTGCTTCACGTGGCCGATGCGGTAGATGTGCTCGCCGTCGGAAGTGACCTGCCAATAGTGCTCGAGTTCGCCAGTTGCCCACGAGGTTTGCCCCGTCCGGGGATTGACTGCTGCCAGCCCGCTACTGACGATCAGGGCGAGCAGGTCACCGACGGGGAAAGGGACTGACGCCTCAGCGGGCCAAAGATCGCCTGGAGGACTGCTGACCTTGACCTTCCAGAGGTGGTCCTCATCAGGGTTTTTCGGGTACGGAAGGGATATGCCCAAGTCATTCGGAGCGCCTTTCCCGCGTGGCTCCTCAGGGCCGAACCACGACCAGGCGCCCATGCCTATGGCTGTCACAGCGAGTGCCGAGCCGCCTGACAACGCCAGCACTTTGCGGCGGGACATGGGGGCGGGTGTGGAGGCGGGGATGGTTTCGGCTGTGGCGTGATCCGCCGGGGCCGGGAGGCGGTACGGCTGGTGCTGCCAGACCTCCGTCGCGCGGCGGGCGATTTCGGCGAGGACGGTATCGGGGAGGTGGTCGGCGAACTGGCCCTGACCGTCGTGGAGGTGGCTGCTCAGCTCCCAGGTGGTGGGGCGCTGCGACGGGTCCTTCGACAGGCAGCGCGTCAGGATCGGGAGCAGAGTCTCGGGGACCCCCGTCAGGTCGGGGTCGGCGTAGCGGACGCGGTAGAGGAGGTCGGCGGCCTGGCCGGCGCCGAAGGGGCCGTGGCCCGTAGCGGCGTGAACCAGGACGCCGGCCAGCGCGAACACGTCGCCCGCCGAGGTGTGTTCCTGGCCCGTCGCCTGCTCAGGAGACATGAACGCCGGGGTTCCCGCCGCCGCCCCCGTACGCGTGAGGCGGTCGTCGCCCGCCGCCCGCGCGATGCCGAAGTCGATGATTTTGGGGCCGTACGCCGTGATCATGACATTCGACGGCTTCAAGTCGCGGTGGACGACATCCGACGCGTGGAGCTGAGCCAGCGCCCCGGCGAGCGCCGCCCCCAGCGCACGGACCGACGCCTCCGGCAGCGGCCCGGCCAGTGCGACCGCGTCGTCCAGCGGCGGGCCGAGGACGTATTCGGTGGCCAGCCAAGGCGTTTCGGCCTGCGGGTCGGCGTCGACCACGGTCGCGCCGTGATGGCCGCCGATGATGCGTGCCGCGTCGGTCTCCAGCCGGAAGCGGGTCCGGAATCCCGGGTCGCCGGCGATGCGGGCGTGCATGGTCTTGAGCGCGACGGTACGGCCGCCGGCCGAGCGTGCCAGGTAGACGGTGCCCATGCCGCCGCTGCCGAGGCACGCGATCAGACGGTACGCACCGAAACCGGCGGGATCGGCATGCGTCAGAGGGGAGAGCACAGGTCAGGCACCGTGGGTCTGCGGGACGCGAAGCTCCGCGGCGAGTACTTCGGCGGACTGGCGGGCCACTGCCGCCACCACACGGCCCGGCAGCCAGCCGGGCGTCAACAGCGAGGTGCTCGAGTCAAGAACCGTTGACGCCGGCGCTGTGGACGCGGGCGGCAGCGCATGCAGGACCTCGGCCGCGGTCGGGCGGGCCGCCGGGTCGCGGGTGAGGCAGCGGGAGATCAAGGAGCGCAGGGATTCGGGGAGTTCGGCACTGTCCGGGACCGTGTGGCCGGTGGCGGCGTACGCGAGGACCGCGCCCAGGGCGTAGACGTCCCCCGGCGGGCGCGGGCGGCCGCCCGATGCCTGCTCCGGGGCGAGGCTGCCGGGCTCCAGGCCGGGCAGGCCGGAGCGCTGTTCGCCGTCCGGGGCGGCGGCGCGTACGGCGCCGAAGCAGGTCAGACGCGGGCCGTCGCCCGCCAGCAGTACGGCCGCCGGTGACAGGCCGGCGTGCGTGACGCCCGTCGCGTGCGCGCCCGCCAGCGTCTCGGCGAGAGCAGCCCCGATGGCCCGCACCGTGCGCTCCGGCAGGGGCCCGCCGTGGACGGCGAGGGCCACGGGAAGCGGCAGCGAGGGGAGGTACGGGGACGCGTACCAGGGGGAGTCGGACGCCGGCGACAGTTCGGCGACGGGGGAGACCCAGGGGCCGAGCAGCCGGCGAGCGGCGTCCGCCTCGACGAGGAAACGTTCGGGATCCACGCCTTCCCCCGGTGTCCTGACCAGTACCGTACGATCGCCGTCCGCGCTGCGCGCGATGAAGCGGCGCTCGGGGGCAGGGGGAAAGCCCGGACCGGCCGGATCGAGACGCGTGATGAGGTAGTACGGCCCGATCTGGCGCGGACTGTGCCCCTGCGGCCGTTCCGTCTGTGCTCGTTCCATCTGCTAAGCCCCCGTGGTGGTCATGAACGACAGGAGCCTACTCAAGGGCCGGTGCGGGCCCGGAGGGTGGTCCCTCCGGGGGCGGTCACGGACCGCGGACCGTTGGTCGGCTCTGAGGGCTCCTTGCACGTGCAATCCGGGTCAGGCGCGTACCGGCATGGCGACGACCGAGCCGCCGTGCGCGGCGAAGAGCCGGTTGCCGTCGCCCGACACCTCGTACGCCGCCCCGTCGTCCTTGCCGCCGAAGGTGTACGGGAAGAGCTCGTCGCCGGTGTCCACGCTGACTGCCGTCAGTCCGTAGTAGCCCGACTCGACGATCCACACTGTGCCGCCCTGCACAGCAGGCCGCTTCCGGGGGTCGTCGCCGTATCCGCGCAGGTAGAACTTCCACTCCTTCGTTCCGTCGCTCGCGCGCCGCCGGTACAGCCCGTCGTCGACGGCGTACAGCTCGTTCCCGCGCACTGCCGGAGGACCCCAGCCGCCGCCTGACTCATCGACCTTCGTCTGCGGGTCCACCGACCAGATCTTCTTGCCGTCGGCGAGCGCGTGAGCGGCCAGAGTCCGCCCGCCGAAGTAGACCCTGTCCTTCACGATGGCGGGCGCCAGAGCCGCCGTTCCCTGGTCGGGCAGGCCCCACACCTTGCGGCCGGTGGCCGTGTCCAGGACGACCACCACGCCGTCCGATGCGAAGAGCACCAGGCGGCCCGCGCCGACGGCCGCCGCCGGTGGGGCGGTGTACGAGGTGCGTACGGGCGTGGGGATCGACCACAGCACCTTCCGCGTGGCGGCATCGACCGCGCTCAGATGCCGCTCCTTGGTCATCACGTAGACCGTGTCGGCGTCCGCCGCCAGCAGCTTCTCGACGGTGATGCCGGAAGTCGTCCAGGCCTGCTCCCCGGTGGATGCGATGAACGCCTGCAATGCGCCTTCCGCGTCCGCTCCCACGACGAGTCTGTCGGCGACTGTCACGAAGCCGGCCGAGCCACTCGCCCCGGTGGCACGCCACTTCTGCTTCCCATCGGTCACGCGATGGGCGGCCAGGCCACCCTTGTCGGTCTCGAGGATCACCACATCGCGTACGGGAAGGGGAGCCGGGGTCTTCGGACCCGCCCCGCGCACGGGGCCCCACAGTGGCGCGAAGTCGTCGCCGGCAGCCAGTGCCGCGGCTGACGGCGTCTCGACGGCCGGCGGAACGGCGACCGGCGGCGGCCCCGAACCGTCCCGACCGCCGCCCTTGAGCCACCAGGCGGTCGTACCCGCACCGGCCGCGAGGACCGTGCCGCCCACGGCCAGGGCGGTGAGCATGCGGCGCCGGGACGGCTGAGCGGGAACCTCTGTCGAGTACGACGAGACCAGGTGCTCTGCCGTGGTCTCCCGCCGGGCGATCTCCTCCGCCCAGGGCCCCTGCCGCCAGACCTTGCCAGCGCTCTTGGGAGGCGCGAGCGCCTGGGCGATCTGCGCGGGTACGGGCCGCTGCGCCGGGTCCTTGGCGAGGCAGGGGAGTATCAGGGGGCGGAGCTGGTCCGGCACCCGGCTCACGTCCGCTTCACCATGGACGACTTCGTACTGCACCGCAGCCACATGCGGGCCGTTGAAGGCCCGTTGCCCACCGGCCGCGTACGCGAGAACCGCCCCGAGCGAGAAGACGTCGGCCTGCGGACCGACCCGCTGCCCGAGGACCTGCTCGGGAGCGCCGTAGCCGGGGGTGACCGGGATCTGGCCCGTGGTGGTGAGCGTGAGTCCGTGCTCGGGGCGGGCGATGCCGAAGTCGATGACGCGGGGGCCGCGCGAAGTCAGCACGATATTGGACGGTTTGAGGTCACGGTGGACCAGGTCCGCGGCATGAATGTCCTGGAGCGTACGGGCGAGGGACGCGGCGAGCACCCGCAGACCGGGCTCGCCCAGCGGCCCGTACGCGTCGACCGCCTCCTCCAGCGTGGGTCCTGCCAGGAACTCGGTGGCGATCCAGGGCCGTCCGCCCTCGGTCTGTGCGCCCAGTACCCGAGCCACGCCGGCGCTGGTCACGGCCTGCGCGGTCCGGGCCTCGCGGACGAAGCGCTGGGCCAGGTGCTGATCATGCGCGAGCTCGGGCCGCAGGACCTTCACCGCCGCCTTGCGGCCGCTGTTGTCCCGCCCGAAGTAGACCTTCCCCATGCCGCCTTCGCCCAGTGTGCCGATGAGTCGGTATGGGCCGAGGCGCAAGGGGTCGCCGGTGCTGAGGGGGATCATGGTGAAGCTCTCTCACTCGAAGGGCAGGGCGGTCACGGTGGCGCTGTCGGCGCCGATGAGCGTCTTGGTTCCCTCGTGCACTGCGAAACGGATCGCGGAACTCGGCGACGACCGGACGGACTTGTGGGTGCGGAGATCCACGGCGCTGACGCCGCTGGTCACAGGCGCGTACACGAACTTCCTGCCGACGACCGGTGGCACGTCGAGCCTCGGGTCCTCGTCCTTCGTCAGGTCCTCCACCTCCTGCCACAACAGCTTTCCCGTGGTCGCGTTCAGGGCGACGAGGCCGCGGCTGCCCTCGGCCGCGTACACGACGCCGTTCTTCACGGCCGGAGGCCCGTAGAGCCGTGAGTTCTCCTCGACATCGCCCCGATTGCGCCCCTCACCGAACGACCAGGCGACCTTGCCGTCGGAGTGCCGGACCGCGTGGACCCGTCCGCTGCCGATGTAGACGTGCTGCTGGTCCACAGCGAGTTGGCCGGGAATCAGGAAGGAGTTGTCGCCCCGCACTCTGGGCATCTCCGTCGTCCAGAGCCGCTTTCCGGTGCGGATGTCGGTGCCGCTCACGCTGAAGTCCGGGAGAGTCACCCCGTTGCCCGCGGTGACCAGGCACTTTCCGACGGCCTTCGCGCTGATCGCCGACGAGCCGTTGTCGGGATAGATCATCCCGTGGGGCCGCTGCCAGAGCTTCTTCCCGGTACGGATGTCGACGGCGAGCAGACGCCAGCCCTTGGCCTGGTCGGCGAAGTCCGTGGACTTGGGTCCGGTCCAGGCGATCAGATAGAGGACGCCGTCGGCGGCGGTGAGCAGTTCCACGTCGTGCACCGAGCCGCTGAATTCGGCGAAGTGCCCGATGCGACGTTCGAGGGTCCCATTGGCTGCCGAGAACGCGCTGAGTGTCAGCCCCTCCCCTTCGGTCTCCTCGGGTACGAAGCCGTAGATCGCTGTGCCGTCCGACGCGATCTGCTGCCCCACGTCAAGCAGGGGGTAGGACCAGCGCTGCTTGCCGGTCTTCGGGTCCAGCCCCAGCAGCCCAACGTCGGACAGGGTGACGACCGTGTTGCCGACGGGCATGGGGAGCTGGCGCTGCCATTTGTCGGCGACATCGACGCTCCACACGGCCGACGGCCCGTTGTCGGCTTGTTCGTCGATCGAAGCGTCGTCGTCGGCGTGCTGCTTGTCGGACCACGCCCACGCTCCGATGCCTGCGGCAGCCACGCCGAGGGCTGACCCTCCGCCGATCGTGAGCAGCTTGCGGCGGGACATACCGCTCGGGGCGGGGGTCTCGAACTCCTGCGGGGCCGGAAGGCGGTGCGGTTGGTAGTACCAGACCATCGACGCACGGCGAGCGATCTCGAAGAGGACGGTGTCGGGGAGGTGGTCGGCGAATTGTCCTTGACCGTCGTGCAGTCGGGTGGCGAGTTCGCTGGTGGTGGGGCGTTGGGTGGGGTCTTTGGAGAGGCAGCGGGTCAGGATCGGGGTGAGGGCGTCGGGTAGGCCGGTGAGGTCGGGGTCGGCGTAGCGGACGCGGTAGAGGAGGTCGGCGGGCCGGCCCGAGCCGAAGGGTCCGTGGCCCGTTGCCGCGTAGGTGAGAACGCCCGCGAGGGCGAAGACGTCGCCCGCCGGTGTGTGTTCCTGCCCTGTTGCCTGTTCCGGGGACATGAAGGCGGGGGTGCCCGCGGCTGCTCCGGTGCGGGTGAGGCGGTCGTCGCCTGCTGCGCGGGCGATGCCGAAGTCGATGATTTTGGGGCCGTACGCCGTGACCATCACGTTGGAGGGCTTGAGGTCTCGGTGGACGACGTCGGAGGAGTGCAGTTGGGCGAGTGCTCCGGCAAGGGCTGCGCCCAGGGCTAGGACCGAGGCTTCAGGGAGTGGTCCGGCGATGGAGACGGCGTCGTCGAGGGGCGGGCCGAGGACGTACTCGGTTGCCAGCCAGGGGGTTTCGCCGAGCGGGTCCGCGTCGACGACGGTCGCACCGTGGTGCCCGCCGATGATCCGGGCAGCGTCGGTTTCGAGGCGAAAGCGGGTACGCGAGGCCGGATCCGATGCGATGCCCGCGTGCATGGTCTTGAGCGCGACGGTACGGCCGCCGGCGGAACGGGCCAGATAGACGGTTCCCATGCCGCCGCTGCCCAGGCGGGCGATCAGGCGGTATGCACCGAGCTGGGCGGGGTCGTCGTGGATGAGAGGGGACGGCATCGTGTCAGTTCCGTACCGCGCCGAAGCCCGTCGGGCGCGGGCCGTCTCCGGCCAGACGTACGGCCGCGGGGGAGGGGCGACCGGTCGGAACGAGGCGGGTGATCAGGTAGTGCGAGCCGATACGGCGCGGAGTCTCCACGCGCGGTCGATCCGTCTGTGCTCGTTCCATGTGCGAATCCCCCGTCGACAAGACAACATCAGCAGAGCCTACCGAGTGCCCGAGCCCGGATTCGCCGGGAGGTGGATGGCTGCGCTACGCATTTGCTCGTCGGCATCCTGTGACCTCTGGGTCATTCGCATGGCGAAAGCGCAGGGCAAGCGATTGGCCCCAAGCGCGGGTAACCGCCCCCACTCGTGACTATTTGTAGCTAATTGCAGCCGCAATTCAGGGCTGTTCCCTGTCATAAACGCTCGCTACAGTGGCTCTGAAGCAATGGGTAACGGGGGAGGGCACGTTGCTGCCGAGCAACGGTAGGTCGGGGACACACGTCGTGGCCCCCTGCCGGCCTGCTCGGGGCTGCCCAGGACGCGATGGTGCGAGGCCGGCTCGGAGGACGTGCGACGAAACGGTGCGGTGGCTGCGAGCGGAGTGCCCGCCCCCCCGCTGTGGTCCGCCGTACGGCGGTCCGCCGCAGGTTCCGCCACCCCTCATCGATCAGGTCTCCGTAATTCCTGTGAGTCACAGCGAACCAGTCTTGGCAATGATCCGACCGCAGTCCTGAGGAAGACATGTCGTTCGAAGAGGAATGGGCCCAGCACAAGAGCGAGGCCACAACCCGAATGCAGCTCAACCAACTTGACCCGGGTGACGGTGGGCGCGGAGGGGGGCAGAGGCTTCACGTGACGTACAGCGTCCTGATGGGCCGCGCGGACAAAGCAGACACGGCCCGCGGTGACTTTGTCGATGCCGACAACAAGGCGATGACGGAGACCGGCCAGGTGGGAGCGAGCCTCAGAGGCTTCAAGTCGGGTCCTGCCTTCGCCCCCTTCCTCACTCGGTGGAAGAAGCAGGTGTCCTACGTCGAGGGCTTGCTCAAGAACGATGTGGCGGGTGCTCTTCGGGCCTCCGCAGCTGATTTCGAGGTACGCGACAAGGACGAAGCAGACCGCTACAAGAACTCCCGTAAGGGAAAGAACGGTGGCGCCGACGACAAGCCGGACCTGAAGTAAGAGGCTGAGGAGATCACGGACATGCTCGACTACAAGACACTCCTCCATGCCGACTTCACGGAGCTGTCGGAGGCGGTGACCCAATGGGGCAAGCTTCCTGAAAAGTTCCAGAAGGCCAACACCCTCTACTGGAACACAGTGGTCAAGGACATCTCTGGGTCCGACTGGAAGGGCGAGGCAGCCACCGCGGCCTACGAAAAGCTCTCCATGGTGGACAGGCAGATGGTGGCTGCCGGCGACGAGGCAGCGGACGTCCACAAGCTGCTCTCCGATGCCCATGAGATCTTCACGGAAGCGCAGAAGAAGTTGAAGACCCTGACGGCCGACATCGAGAAGGACAAGTATCTCTCGATCAAGCCCGACGGCGAGGTCTGGTTCGATCCCCCAGAGGGCACCGAGAACCAAGCGCAGCTCAACAAGGCGTACCAGGAGTCGATCCAGGCCTACCGGACCAGTATTCGGAATCAGGTGACGGCTGCTCAGGAAGCGGACGACACACTGCACTGGGCCCTCAGTCAGGACCACAACGGCCGCCAGCGCGGTTTTGACTCCGACACGTACAACAGCATCAAGGACGCACAGAAGGGCCGCGAGCAGGCCGACAAGGACCTCAAGGAACTCGAGGAACTCACGGGGGACAAGAGCGATCTGAGGCTCGCCGGCCTCTCGGACAACTTGGATCCCAAGACCCTCCAGCGGATCAACGCTCTTATCGCGAAGCACGAAGGCGACCCGTACTTCGCCGAGAAGTTCGCCACGAACATGGGGCCCAAGGGGACTCTCGAGCTCTGGACGCGAATCGCGGACCGGACGCAGACCGGTGGAGATCAGTCAAAGGCGTCGGAAAGCATTCAAAAGTCGCTCGGCTACACCCTCGCGCTCGCCTCCCATTCCGACAGCGACGCCATGGAGCGCTGGAAGAAGGACATGGTCGGCCTCGGGAGCAAGCAGGTCGAGTTCCTGGACATGAATGCCGGCACCAGTCACAAGGGGCCGTACGGCTTCCAGGTGATGAGCAGCCTCATGCGGAACGGCGAGTACGACAAGGACTTCCTCAAGGACTACGGCAAGGGTCTCATCGACTTCGAGAAGGATCACAGCAAGACGGAGCTGAAGCGGCTGTACCGTCCGGACGGCTCTATCGACCCGTTCCTGAGCTTCGGGGCCGGGTCCGACCACGGCTTGGATCCCATGGCCGGTTACATGGAGGCGCTGGGGCACAACCCGGACGCGGCGAAGGAGATGTTCTACTCGAAGGACTGGGAGGCCGATTCCAAGGTCGACCCGGAGCTGAAGTACCTCATGTCCGATCGCAAGTGGCCCGACGGGAATCCTTTTGCGGAGGACAAGCGGGGTTACGGGTACGACGAGCTGGGCCACGCGCTGGAAGCCGCGACGCTCGGTGTGCCGTACGACCAGCCTGACCTGGGACTGCGCCGCGACGACACGACGGCCAACATCATGTCGCAGGTCGTCCAGACGGTCGCCAACGACCAGGGATATGTGGCCGACAAGCCAGGTATCGGAAACAGCCTGGCCAAGATGGGCGCCGGCTACATCGACGACCTTGACTGGTCCGTCGCGAACTTCGGCGACACCAAGGACGGTCAGGATCTTCGCGACGAAGCCTTCAATCACAAGGGCCCCGGCCACATCAATCTCAAGCATCAGACGGCTTCCGACTTCCTTGCCTCGGTGGGCAAGCACGAGGGAAGTTACGAGATTCTCTCTGCCGCCCAGCATGAGTACACCTCCAGTGCGCTGGTGGCACACCGCCAGCCCGACGCAGCGCTCAACACCATTCTGGAAACGGGTTCCAAGACACACGGAATCCTTGACCAGGCTCGGGTCAGCGAGATCAATCACACGTACGGCGAAGCCACGGACGCAGCCAACCGCAAGATGGCCGAAGCCGCGGAGTGGAAGAAGTTCGGGGTCAGTCAGGGAGTCGGTCTGGGAGTCGGCCTGGCCACGCTGCCGTTCGGCGGGCCCACGACAGCGGCAGCAGTCGCCTTCGCCGTGCCCGCCGTCATCGAAGGTGTGGGTGGAGCCCTGGAGACCGATCAGGGGATCAGGATCGATCGCGAACTGGCGGAGCAGGAAGCCGATTACGACCGCAAGGAAGAAATCTCCAAGAGGGAGTTTGTCTCGCTGGGCAGGTCCCGTGCGGTCGATCCGCTCGAGGCCTACATCGCGGTCCACCCTGAACTCGAAGGGACCAGGTGGCACACGGATATGAAGCACAACTTGGAAGGCAGCTACAACTTCGGTGACAACGAGACCGACCAGACTGATGCGGACTGAATGATGGAGCAGGTGTTTTCCCGTCGGTCTCCCGCAGTCGCTCTGCTTGCGTGTGTGCTGTTCGCGAGCACGGCGTGCAGCGGGAGCGACGAGGAACCGGAGAAGAAGCCCAAGCACTCGGCCGCCCTTACGGCGTTGAGTCGTGCCTGCGGGGGGATCTTCGACAAGGAGACCGTCGCCGAAGTGCTGGCAAGGCCGAAGGGCAAGAGCCTCGAGCGAGGCGCCCAGGTCGAAGGTGCCGTCGACGGGGCGGCTGACGCGGGGCGATTCCTCGGCGAGGAAATGGATTGGTCCAGGCCCTCCAAATCCACCTGCTTTGTCGATGGCGAATCGGGCGGGTCCGCGGAGATCGACATCACTTTCGGATGGTGGCCGGGGCCCCTCCCGCCGAAGGACGCCAAACCAGGAGAGTCCGCCGTGTTCGTGGCGAAGGAAGGGAGTTCGGAGCTTCTCGTCGACTGCCGGCGGACCGACCTGGCCGAGTCGGGGAAGAAGGGAGCGATCCTTCGCGGCGTCATCACCGACCGCGTCGGCCTGAGCAGCAACGCAAGCGCCAAGTTGCTCATCGCCTCGGCCCGGAAGGTGGCGGAGGGCTTGAAGTGTGAGAACCAGCTGACGTTCCCGGATCCGCCGGAACGACAGAAGGGCCTGAAGTAATGACCGGCGTCGTCATCTTCTTCTTCGTCGCAGCGGCCCTCTTCATTGCCCTCGGGCTTGCCGACCAGCGCAAGCTCTACTGGAAGCTGTCCTCCTGGCGTTACCGCAATCCGGAGGCCAATGAGCCCTCCGACACCGCGTACGCCATCGGGCGCGTCGTCGTCTTCGCCGCCGCCGGGATCATGCTGTTTCAGGGATGCTCGGCCATGAACTTCGCCGATGAAACCTCCTGGAGCAAAAGCGAGTTCAAAGAGGCTGTCCAGAGCGCGGCCGTCTCGTTGGGAGACGAGTCGCACGTCGACTCGTCGGCCGGTGGCTATGCCTCGCTGATCGAGTCGAAGGTCGGTGACGCGGCTGAGGGCAAGGGTCCGTCCTACGAGATCGAGGTCGAGGCCGTCGGTGAGAGCGACGACTACGAGATCACCGCGCGCGGTGAGGACTTCGTCTTCTGCCTGCACGTCACGCAGGCCGAGTCGGAGGAGGGCGGGTTCGCTGTTCCGGGGGCGGGCGGGTCGAGCACCGTCGTGTCCGAGTACGACCTGACGGCCACCGCCGACGAGGGCTCGTGTTGACGTCGTTGCTGGGTACGGAAGCGGCCGCCCCTGCGCCGTAGGGGCGGCCGCTTCCATTTGTTCGGCAAGCCGTGTCGGGGGCGACCCGGCTTGCAGCGTATTCCCGGGGCAGCCCCCGGACCTCCGGCCGTAGGGGCGGTCCAGGTCCTCGTACTCAGAGGCCGTGGCCTCCGCCAGTATTGGCTTCCAGTACACAGGCCCGGTCGGCCGCCGCTGCCCATTCTCCTGAGGTACTTGCCCGTCTTGGGGTTCAGGCACATGAGCCAGTTGTGGCTTTCCCGTACGGGAGTCGTGCACCGCGAGCCTCACCTTTCCGGCGGCCGTCTCCTGGAGCAGCCGCATCACGCGTCGCGCTGTAGCAGGACGCGCACGACCGAGCCCGCGCCTGCGGCCGCGGCGCCGGTCCGGTCCGGTCCAGCCGGGTCCGGTTCGGTCCGGTCCGGTCCGAGCGATGAGTTTCGCCGGCCCTGGCGGTCTACATCGGTGAGGCAGTCGCCCCGACCGGCAAAGGAGAGCCCTCATGCAGAAGATCACGACCTTCCTGTGGTTCGACAACCAGGCTGAGGAAGCCGCGCAGCACTACACGTCGATCTTCGACGACTCCCGCGTGACCGACGTACAGCGGTACGGAGAAGCCGGACCGGGCGAGCCGGGAACAGCCATGATCGTCACCTTCGAGCTCGCGGGACAGAAGTTCATCGCGCTCAACGGCGGCCCGCAGTTCACCTTCAACGAAGCCATCTCGCTCTACGTGGACTGCGCGTCGCAGGAAGAGGTGGACGAGCTGTGGGCGAAGCTCAGCGCCGGTGGGGAGGAAGGGCCGTGCGGCTGGCTCAAGGACAAGTTCGGACTGTCGTGGCAGATCATTCCGAAGGCGCTGACCGAGCTGCTGAGCGACCCTGATCCGGTCAAGTCCCAGCAGGTCATGAAGGCCATGCTCGGGATGCAGAAGATCGACGTCCAGGGGCTGAAGGACGCGTACGGGCAGTGACGGGCTCGAGGGGCCGTGTCCGACCTTCCGTACCGTCCCGGATACGGTCCCCGCTTGTTCGAAGAGCTGAGTTCGGCCGTCGTCCTCGCTTACCCGGGGCAACCCCGGCCCCCCCGCAGCGGGGCGCCCGGCGTCCGTGTCCTCGGAGGCCGTGACCGGAATCGAACCGGCGTAACTCGCTTTGCAGGCGAGTCCCTCAACCACTCGGGCACACGGCCGTGTGACTCCAATGCCTCGACCGTAGGCGGGGCGGTGGCACGGCTCAAGGGCCCCGCGCGGGCTGCAACGCGACTGCCATACGGCGTTCATGGTCGTACGACCAAGGGATGAGCGGAGTCCCGTCCAGCGACAGGGCCCATCCCGCTCCACGCCCCTTACTCTGAGGCCCATGACCGCCCTGGAACCCGGTGACGCCGAGGTCACGCCGCCGCCCGCGGACAGAGCCGAAGCCCCCGCCGCCCCGGACGACGACCGGGGCGGCGTTCTCGGCAGATCGCATCGCGCGCTCAGCGTCGGCATCGTCTCCGTCGTCGTGCTGATCGCCTTCGAGGCGACCGCCGTCGGCACCGCGATGCCGGTCGCGGCGCGGGAGCTGCACGGCATCCCCCTGTACGCCTTCGCCTTCTCCGCGTACTTCACCACCAGCCTCTTCGCGATGGTGCTCTCGGGGCAGTGGGCCGACCGCGACGGGCCGCTGCGGCCGCTCGCCGCCGGGATAGCGGCCTTCGGCGCGGGGCTGCTGCTGTCCGGGACCGCGAGTGCGATGTGGCTGTTCATCGTCGGGCGGGCGGTCCAGGGGCTCGGCGGCGGGCTGGTGATCGTCGCGCTGTACGTGGTCGTCAGCCGCGCCTACTCGGAACGGCTGCGGCCGTCGATCATGGCCGCGTTCGCCGCGAGCTGGGTGGTCCCCTCGGTCGTGGGCCCGCTCGCCTCCGGGACCGTCACCGAACACCTCGGCTGGCGCTGGGTGTTCATCGGCATCCCGGTGCTCGTCGTCTTCCCGCTGGCGCTCGCGCTGCCCGCGATCCGGCGGATGGCGTCCGGGCCCGCCGATCCCTCCGCGCCGCAGCCCTTCGACGGACGGCGGATCCGGCTGGCGCTGGGCATCTCGGTGGGTGCCGGACTGCTGCAGTACGCGGGCCAGGACGTGAGGTGGCTCTCGCTGCTCCCGGCTGCGGCAGGCGCGGCGCTGCTGGTGCCGGCGGTGCGCGGGCTGCTGCCGCGCGGGACGTGCCGGGCGGTGCGCGGGCTGCCGTCCGTCGTGCTGCTGCGGGGTGTCGCGGCCGGGTCCTTCATCGCGGCGGAGTCCTTCGTACCGCTGATGCTGGTCACTCAGCGCGGGCTGTCGCCGACGATGGCCGGGTTGTCGCTGGCGGTCGGCGGGGCGACCTGGGCGTTGGGCTCGTACGTACAGGCCCGGCCGCGTCTCGAGCCGCACCGGGAGCGGCTGATGGTGCTGGGCATGGTGCTGGTCGCGGCGGCGATCGCGACCGCGCCGAGCGTGCTGATCGCCTCGGTTCCGGTGTGGATCGTCGGGGTCGCGTGGGGGGTCGGCTGCTTCGGCATGGGCATGGTGCTCGCTTCGACGAGCGTGCTGCTGCTGAAGCTGTCGGCGCCGGAGGAGGCGGGCGCGAACTCGGCGGCGCTGCAGATCTCGGACGGGCTGTCGAACGTCCTGCTGCTGGCGGCGGGCGGCGCGGCTTTCGCGGCGCTCGGCGGGGGAGCGGTGGGGACGGCGCACGTTGCGGTGGGGGCTTCGGGCTCGCACCCGGGGGCGTTTGCGGCGGTGTTCCTGCCGATGGCGGCGGTGGCGCTGGTGGGGGCGTGGGTCGGGACGAGGTGCGATGTGAGCTGAGTCGCACCCTGGGCGGACCCGGCCTCGTTTGGCCGGGCCCGCCCGTCGCTCCCCGGTAGGGTGGCCCGGTTGTCGTATCTGATCCCGTGCTGCCGAGAGCCTTGAACCGGAGACCGTGACTACTACCGCCTCCCACCACCTCTCACCCGCCTTCCCCGGGCGTGCGCCCTGGGGTACCGCCAACAAGCTGCGTGCCTGGCAGCAGGGCGCCATGGAGCGTTATCTCCAGGAGCAGCCACGGGACTTCCTCGCCGTCGCCACCCCCGGCGCCGGCAAGACCACCTTCGCGCTCACCCTCGCCTCCTGGCTGCTGCACCACCACGTCGTGCAGCAAGTGACCGTCGTCGCCCCCACCGAGCACCTCAAGAAGCAGTGGGCGGCCGCGGCGGCGCGGGTAGGGATCAAGCTGGACCCGGAGTACAGCGCCGGGCCGCTGAGCAAGGAGTACCAGGGGGTGGCGGTGACGTACGCCGGTGTCGGCGTACGGCCCATGCTGCACCGCAACCGCTGCGAGCAGCGCAAGACCCTCGTCATCCTCGACGAGATCCACCACGCCGGTGACTCCAAGTCCTGGGGCGAGGCGTGCCTGGAGGCGTTCGATCCCGCGACCCGGCGGCTCGCGCTGACCGGTACGCCCTTCAGGTCCGACACCAATCCCATTCCCTTTGTGCAGTACGAGGAGGGGAACGACGGGATTCGGCGGTCCGCTGCGGACTACACGTACGGCTATGGCAATGCGCTGGGCGACGGCGTCGTCCGGCCCGTGATCTTTCTGAGTTACAGCGGCAATATGCGCTGGCGCACCAAGGCCGGTGACGAGATCGCCGCCCGCCTCGGTGAGCCGATGACCAAGGACGCCATCTCCCAGGCCTGGCGCACCGCGCTCGACCCGCGCGGCGACTGGATGCCGAATGTGCTCCGGGCTGCCGACAAGCGGCTGACGGAAGTCAGGAAGGGCATCCCGGACGCCGGCGGTCTCGTCATCGCCTCCGACCAGGACTCGGCCCGTGCGTACGCCAAGCTGATCCGCGAGATCACCGGCACCAAGGCCACCATCGTCCTCTCCGACGAAGCCGCCTCCTCCCAGCGGATCGAGGAGTTCAGCGAGAACGAGGACCGCTGGATGGTCGCGGTCCGCATGGTGTCCGAGGGCGTCGACGTACCGCGCCTCGCGGTGGGGGTGTACGCCACCACCATCTCGACGCCGCTCTTCTTCGCGCAGGCCGTGGGGCGTTTTGTACGGTCCCGGCGGCGCGGCGAGACCGCGTCCGTCTTCCTGCCGACCATCCCGAACCTCCTCGGCTTCGCCAACGAGATGGAGGTCGAGCGCGACCACGTGCTCGACAAGCCGAAGAAGGACGGCGACGAGGACCCGTACGCCGAGTCCGAGAAGGAGATGGCGGAGGCCGAGAAGCAGCAGGACGAGGACACCGGGGAACAGGACATGCTCCCCTTCGAGGCCCTCGAGTCCGACGCGGTCTTCGACCGCGTGCTGTACGACGGCGCCGAGTTCGGTATGCAGGCGCACCCGGGGAGCGAGGAGGAGCAGGACTACCTCGGCATCCCCGGGCTCCTCGAACCCGACCAGGTGCAGCTGCTCCTCCAGAAGCGCCAGGCACGGCAGATCGCGCACAGCCGCAAGAAGCCCGACGACGAGGCCGATCTGCTGGAACTGCCCGCCGAGCGGCGGCCCGTGGTCTCCCACAAGGAGCTCCTCGAACTGCGCAAGCAGCTGAACACGATGGTCGGCGCGTACGTCCACCAGAGCGGAAAGCCGCATGGCGTCATTCATACGGAGTTGCGGCGGGTGTGCGGTGGGCCGCCGAGCGCGGAGGCGACGGCAGGGCAGATCCGGGAGCGGATCAAGAAGGTACAGGAGTGGGCCACGCGTATGCGGTGAGCCGGTGGGTCGGTGACCTCGTGGGTCGGTGAGCCGGTGAGCCGGTGAGCCGGTGGGTCGGTGGGTCGGTGAGCCGGTGGGTCGGTGAGCCGGTGGGTCGATGGGCCGGTGGGTCGGTACGCGGTGTCGCGTGTACGGATGTCGAACAGGGCCCGGGCGCACGAGTGCGCCCCGGCCCCGCTCATCCCGCGGGACAAGGGAGCGGCGCCCGGATTCTGGACGAGGTCTTCCGCTGAGCGAACCTGGTCGCTACTGTCCCCGCATTGCATACGCCCCGTGGCAGCGCCGCCGCGGAGCGCAGCCGGTGTGCCTGTCCTGCCGGCGGCCTCTGGGGTGCGTCGCCGTGGGACCGGTGTCGCAGTTTCCGTCGAGGACCGCCGTCACTCACTCCGAAGGAGAGGGCGTCGTGACCGCGGAAACCTCCCAGACGCTCGACAGAGGACTACGTGTCCTCAAGCTGCTCGCCGACACCGACCACGGGCTGACCGTCACCGAGTTGTCCACCAAACTCGGCGTCAACCGCACCGTCGTCTACCGTCTGCTCGCCACCCTGGAGCAGCACGCCCTCGTCCGCCGTGACTTGGGCGGCCGCGCCAGGGTGGGCCTCGGCGTGCTGCGCCTCGGCCGCCAGGTGCACCCGCTGGTGCGGGAGGCCGCGATGCCGGCTCTGCGCTCGCTCGCGGAGGACATAGGGGCCACGGCTCATCTCACCCTCGTCGACGGCGCGGAGGCCCTTGCGGTCGCCGTCGTCGAGCCGACCTGGACGGACTACCACGTCGCCTACCGGGCGGGCTTCCGCCATCCGCTGGACCGGGGCGCGGCGGGCAAGGCGATCCTCGCGGCCCGGCAGAGCAAGTCGAACGAGCCCGGGTACACGCTCACCCACGGCGAACTGGAGGCGGGCGCGAGTGGTGCGGCCGCGGCGCTGGTGGGGGTGACAGGGATAGAGGGCAGCGTGGGCGTGGTGATGCTGGCGGACTCGGTGCCGGAGAGGGTGGGGCCGAGGGTGGTGGACGCGGCGCGCGAGGTGGCGGACGCGTTGCGCTGACGCGGGTCCCCTTGCGGGGTGCGGGTTGGGGTGGCCCGGGGTGCGGGTCCCCTTGCGGGGTGCGGTCGGGGTGGCCCGGGGTGCGGGTCCCCTTGCGGGGTGCGGTCGGGGTTGCCCGGGGTGCGGGTCCCCTTGCGGGACGCGGGTCCCGGGTGATTGGGCGTGCCCGGTCTCGCGCGGTGGCCGTCTGGGGCCGCTCCGGGGCTCGTATACGGGACTGCGCTGCATCCGATATGCGGCTCCGCCGCGTGGTCACCGCGCTGCGCGCGAGCTGCGACGTCTACGTCTCGGACACGACCCCTGCGCGTCCGCTGACCCGGTGAACGATCCCGCGCACCCGGCAGGAGCGCCGCACCGCCCGGCGGTGCGGACGGCCCGCACCCTCTGCAGGGCGTCCGCACGCTTGCAACCATGGGTAACGGTCAGCTGGCCCGGCCCCCACGGGCGGCGGGCACGCCTGCGGCCGGTGGGGTACGGCCGGCGACCTCGCGCACCGCCCCGCCGCAGCCCCCGCGCCCCTACTCCGGCGGCAGATAGATTGACACCGTGCTCTCCAGTCTCACGCGCCCCCGCGCCATCGCCCTCTGCGCCCTCCCCGTCGTCGCGCTCTTCGCCGTCGCCGGGCTCGCGCCGCTGCCGTATGCCGTGGCGGAGCCCGGGATGACCGCGAACGTGCTCGGCAAGGACCAGGGCAAGCCGATCATCACCGTCTCCGGTGCGCCCACACGTAAGACCGAAGGTGCGCTGCGGATGACGACGATCGTGGCGACCGGGCCGTCCGCCGAGGTCGGCCTCGGCGATGTCGTCGACGCATGGTTCAGCACGAACCGTGCGATCCTGCCGCACGACTCCGTCTATCCGTCCGGCAAGTCCGACGAGGAGATCGCCCGGCACAATGTCGAGGACATGGAGAAGTCGCAGGACGTCGCCACCCAGGCGGCGCTCTCCTATCTCCACAAGGACCCGTCCAAGGTGAAGGTCAAGCTCCATCTCGCCGATGTCGGCGGGCCCAGTGCCGGGCTGCTCTTCTCGCTCGGCATCGTCGACAAGCTCGCCGGCGACGGCGCGGGCGGCGATCTCACCGGTGGCCGCAATGTCGCCGGTACGGGCACGATCACCGCCGACGGCAAGGTCGGCGCGGTCGGCGGAGTGTCGCTGAAGACTCAGGCCGCCAAGCGCGACGGGGCGAGCGTCTTCCTCGTTCCCAAGGACGAGTGCACCGACGCGAAGGCCGAACTGCCCGGCGGGCTGCGGCTGATCCCCGTCACGACGCTGAAGGGCGCGGTGGACTCCCTTCGGGCGCTGGAGAAGGGCGGGAAGGTTCCGAGCTGCTGAGGTCCGCAGCCGAAGGAGTCCGCCCCGTGTGCGTCCCGGCCCGCCCGCCCGCGTCCATCCCCCGCCCGCCCGCGTCCATCTCCCGCCAGCTCGGGAACACCGCCGGAGCCAGCGTCGTCAGGAAGTACGCCCCGCCGAAGACGAGTAGCGCGGTCGCAAGTCCTGCCTGCTCGATGAGGTAGCCCGCCGCCAGACCGCCGAGCGGCGAGGTCAGCAGCACTCCCGCGGTGGTTGCGCCCGCGACCCGGCTGCGCAGTTCCTCGGGGACGCGCTCGTACATGATCGTGGTGAGGATCGGGTTGAGCATCCCGGCGCCCAGCCCGCCCACCGCCATTGTCACGGCGAGCGGCGCCGTGCCGTCCACCAGCGCCGCCACCACGAACCTCGGCAGCCCGCAGAGTATGAACGCGACGGTGAACAGCGCCCGCCGCGGGAAGCGGTGCCCGATCGCGCCGTAGAGCAGCGCGCCGAGCAGGGCGCAGCCGCCGAAGGCCGCGACCAGCAGGCCCAGGTCCCGGGCACCGCCGAGGTCTTCCTTGGCGTGCACCGGCAGCAGTACTGAACTCCAGCCCTGGTCAAGGCCGTTGGTGAGCATCACCATCACCATGACGCCCAGCAGCAGCCGGGTGCGCAGCAGGAAGGCGTACCCTTCGCGCAGCTCGCCCCGGTACGCGGCGAGCGAGACGGGTGCCGCCCCCCGCCGGGGCTCGGCCGCGCTCAGCCCCCGTACGCCCAGGAAGATCAGCAGCGCGGATCCGCAGAAGGTCGCGGCGTCCAGCAGCAGCACCGCCTCCGCGCCGGTCAGTGCGATGAGGAGGCCGGCCAGTGCCGCCCCGGCCATCCTGGCTCCGCGCGAGACCGCGTCGAAGAGGCTCGCGGCCCGGGCGAGGGGCGTGCACGCCGCCTTCGCGAGGTCGGGTATGAGGACATATCGTGCGGTTTCGCCGGGTGCGTGGAAGAGCCCGGTGACGGCCATCAGCGCGCAGAGCATCCAGAATTCGAGTACGCCCGCGTAGTGCAGCAGCGGGATCGCGGCGAGCGCGAGCGCGCAGAGGAGGTCCGAGGCGATGCTGACCCGGCGACGGCCGATCCGGTCGATGACCGGACCTCCGGTGATCGCCGAGACGATGACCGGCAGGGTCGCACAGAAGGCGACCAGGCCCGCCTTGCCGGGGCTGCCCGTGGTCTGCAGCGCGAACCACGGGACACCGATGAGAGTGAGTGAATTGCCGGTGATCGATACGGCGTTGGCCGCCAGCACGGTGGCGAGCGGCCCGCGTCCCCCCTTGGCCGTCATGCGATACGCGCGGCCGGCGCGGGTTGCTGCTGCACCAGTCGCAGCCCCAACTCGACGAGTGTCCAGCCCAGTTGCGTACGGAGGTCCTCGCGCGGCGGGTGATGCACGCGGGCCGTGTCCCGCAGCTCCGCGGCGCGCAGGTCGTGCAACCGCAGATGTATGTCGGAGTGCATGGCCGGTGGTTCCCCTCAGTCGGTGGAGCGCGGGAAGGCGTGCAGGTGCATACGGACCTGGGCGGTGTCCTTGTACTCGGCGGACTCTGTACTCGGCGCCAAGTCCTGGTAGCTCTCGATGAGCTCGTGGACCTTTTCGTTGAGCTCGTAGGCCTGTGCGGGCGTCAGTCGCAGGGTCCAGTCGCTCACGTCCGAGCTTCTGCGCCACTCGTCGGGCCACTCGCGTGCGGTGCCGAGCCAGGTGCCGACCTCCTGGGTGTGCGCGGTCGCGACCTCGTGCAGAAAGAGGTCGGCGGCGCCGCGCACGGCGGGGTCGGGGTCGCTGAACAGGGAGTCGTCGAAGCTTGTTCCGTCCACCGAGGCCTTCCACCAGCGCTCCCGGCCCTTGCCCCGTTCGGGGTCGTCCTCGACGAAGCCGTGCGCGGCGAGCTGGCGCAGGTGGTAGCTGGTGGCACCGCTGGACTCGCCCAGTTTGTCGGCCAGTTGGGAAGCGGTGGCGGGGCCGTCGTGCCGCAGCGCGGTCAGCAGGCGCATTCGCAGCGGGTGGGCGAGGCCGCGCAGGGAGCGCGGGTCGAGCGGGCGGTAGTTGCGCGGTACGGACTCGGGCATGTTGCAAAGGTAGCCTTGCAAAGAAGTGGTTGCAAGGGTTTCTTTGCAACTGGATCTCTGCAACCGGACCTTTGCATCCGGGGCCCGGCAACCTGGAGCCGGCGACCTTGAGGCCGGGCGGCTAGCCGTTCTTGATGAAGCCCTCCTGGATCAGCCAGTCCTTCGCCACCTTGTGCGGGTCCTCGCCCGCCACATCCACCTTCCCGTTGAGCTCCTGCGCGATCTGCGTGGTCAGCCTCGCGCTGAGGGGGTTGAGCAGACTCGCGATCACCGGCCACTTCTCGATCGTCTTGCTGTGGATCTCCGGCGCCGCGTTGTAGTTGGGGAAGAAGTGCTTGTCGTCCGCGAGGGTGTCCAGGTCCATCGCCTTGATCCGGCCGTCCGTGGTGTACGCCTCGCCGAGCAGGCACGAATTGGACTTCGACACCTGCGTGTAGATGATCCCGGCGTCCATCTTCATGATGTTCCCGGCCGGGATCTCCATCCCGTACGCCTTCTCCATGCCCGTCAGCCCGTCCTCGCGCGAAGCGAACTCGTTCTCCACGCAGACCGTCACCGCCGACGGGTCCTTCTTCGACAGCTCCGCCATGTCCGACATCGTCCTGAGGTGGTACTTCGCGTTGTTCTTCTTGCTGATCGCCAGTGTGTAGGTGTTGTTGAGCGTGGACTGCGGCAGCCAGGTGACGCCGTTCTTCAGATCCTCGTTGTGCACCGCCTGCCACTGCGCCTGCGGGCTGACGATCGGCTTCTGGTGCCCCAGATACGTGATCCAGGCGGTGCCTGTGTAGTCGTACATCGCGTCCGCGTCGCCGCCGACGATCGCCTCGCGCGCACTGATCGAGCCGGGCAGATTCGTACGGTCCAGAACCTCCGCGCCCGCCGCCTTGAAGATCAGGCCGATCATCTGGCCGAGGACGATGTTCTCGCTGAAGTTCTTGGAAGTGACGGTCAGCGAGGCGCCCTTGAGCGGTGCGCCTTTGCCGACCGAACCCGGTGCCACGTCGTCCACCAGCGGCGAACCGCTCTTGAGGCCGCAGCCGGTCAGACCCGTCAGGCCGGTCAGGGTCAGCGCCAGTGCCGCCGCCCCGCTCAGCGCCGCGCGTACGCAGCGCATCACGCCTCCAGCCCGTGCGGCGTGAGCAGCAGCTCGGCCAGCGAGGCCAGCCAGTCCACCAGCAGCGCAAGCGCCACGGTCAGCACCGAGCCGAGGATCAGCACCGGCATCCGCTGGGTCTGGATGCCCGAGGTGATCAGGTCGCCCAGGCCGCCGCCACCGCCGAAGGTGGCCAGCGTGGCCGTGCCGACATTGAGGACCAGGGCCGTACGTACGCCGGCGAGGATCAGCGGTACGGCGAGCGGCAGTTCGACCTTGCTCAGCGTGCCCATCGCCGACATGCCGATTCCGCGCGAGGCCTCCACCAGCTGCGGATCGATCGCGTTCAGACCCGCCACCGTGTTGGAGAGCACCGGCAGCACCGCGTAGATCACCATGCCGACGATCGCCGTCGACGGGCCGATGCCCAGCCAGATCACCAGCAGTGCCAGCAGGCCGATGGCCGGGGTCGCCTGTCCGATGTTGGCGATCGCGGTGACGAGCGGCGCGGCCCTGCTCAGGCCCCGCCGGGTCAGGGCGATGCCCAGTGGGATCGCGATGATCAGCACCCAGAAGGTGGAGATCGCGGTGAGCTGGATCTGCTGCCACACCCGCAGCTGCACATTGCCGCCCGACAGGGAGTTCTCGGCGATCACGTCGAGGGAGATGCTGGAGATCCACAGGAAGGTCACCAGCAGGACGACGACGACCACGGCAGGCAGCACCACCAGCTTCTGCCAGGTGATCCGCCGCTTCGGCGCCGGAGCCGGTGGCGGGGGCTCCTCCTCGTCCGGGAAGGCATGGCCCAGGACGTCGTGCTCGCCGGGCGGGCCGGCGGGAGCTGCACTCATCCGCCCGCACCGCCCTCCAGCTCCACCTCTGTCTGGTGGTGGCGCAGCTCCTCCAGATCGTGCTGGTGCTCGATGGCGATGAGCCGGTCGGCCTCGAGCATCTCGTGTACGGAGTTCATCAGCGTCTCCATGTCGACGACCCCGATGTACTCGCCGCGCCGCCCGGTCACCGCGACCCGCCCGCTGGAGTCCAGGAGCACCGCCTCCAGCGCGTCGTGCAGTGTCGCGTCCCGGGTCACCGTGTCGTGCACCAGCTGCCCCGCCCTGGCCAGCGACCCCTTGGCGCGCATCAGATCGCCGCGCCGCAGCCATTTGTACGGACGGTTCCGCCGGTCCAGCATCAGCACCTCGTTGTGCGGGCCCTTGCGCAGCTTGTTGAAGACAATCTGGAGCGGATCGTCCACGGTCACCGTCGGGAACTCCGCGATCTCGACATCTCGCACCCGGGTGAGATTGAGCCGCTTGAGTGCCGCACCCGCGCCGACGAAACCGGAGACGAAGTCGTCCGCCGGATTGGTGAGGATCGCCTCCGGAGTGTCGAACTGCGCGATGTGCGAACGCTCCCGCAGCACCGCGATCCGGTCCCCGAGCTTGATCGCCTCGTCGAAGTCGTGCGTGACGAAGACGATCGTCTTGTGCAACTCGTGCTGCAGCCTGATCAGTTCGTCCTGCAGATGATCGCGGGTGATCGGGTCTACGGCCCCGAACGGTTCGTCCATGAGCAGTACGGGAGGATCCGCGGCGAGCGCCCGCGCGACGCCCACCCGCTGCTGCTGGCCGCCCGACAGCTGCCGCGGATAGCGCCCGTGGAACTCCCGCGGATCCAGCCCCACCAGATCGAGCATCTCCTCGACCCGGTCCTTCACCTTCGACTTGGGCCGGCCGAGCATTTTCGGTACCAGGGCGATGTTCTCCGCGACCGTCATATGCGGGAAGAGCCCGGAGGACTGGATCGCGTATCCGATCTTCCGCCGCAGCTTCACCGGGTCCATGTCGGTGACGTCCTCGTCCCCGATCCTGATCCGCCCGGACGTCGGTTCGATCAGCCGGTTGATCATCTTCAGCGTGGTCGACTTACCGCAGCCGGACGGACCCACCAGGATCACCGTCTCACCCGCCTTGATCTCCATCGACACGTTGTCCACGGCCGGCTCGGGGCTCCCGGGATAGCGCTTGGTCAGGTTCTCCAGCTCGATGGAGGCCCCTGAATCTGCGGATTCAGGCACGGATCCCCCTCGAGATGGTGAGACGGCCGATGCCCACCAACGCGGTGTCGAAGAGCAGGGCGAGGATGACGATGCCGATCGTCCCCGCGAGCACCTGGTTGAGCGCGTTGGCGCTGCCCAGCGAGGCGATGCCGCGGAAGATCTCATTGCCGAGGCCGGGCCCGGAGGCGTACGCGGCAATCGCGGCGATGCCCATCAGCATCTGCGTGGAGACCCGGATGCCGGTCAGGATCGGCGGCCAGGCGAGCGCCAGCTCCACTCTGAGGAGCCGGGAGACCCGGGACATCCCGATCCCCTTGGCGGCGTCCACGAGCGAGGGGTCCACGCCGCGCAGCCCGACGACGGAGTTACGGACGATCGGCAGCAGCCCGTACAGCGTCAGGGTGATCACGGTCGGCGGCACCCCGAGGCCCACCATCGGGATCAGCAGACCGATCAGGGCGAGCGAGGGGATGGTGAGGATCATCGCTGTCGACGTCATGGCGAGGTTGCCGCCCCAGCCGCTGTGATAGGTGACGAGGCCGGTCAGCACACCGAGAAGCGTGGCGATCACCATGCACTGGAAGACGACGCTGGCGTGCTGGTAAGCGTCGGTGAGCAGCTGCTGGTGGCTGGTGACCAAGTAATCCCAGAAGCTCACACCGTCACCTCAGACGCTTTCGTCCTCCGCGGCCTGCTCCACCAGCGGAATGATCCGCAAGGGCACGGGATTCTCCATGACGATTGCTGTCGAGGCCCGCACGATGCCATCAAAACCGACAACACGGTCGATCACACGTTGGAGATCGGCGTTGGAGCGGGCGACGAGCCGGCAGAGCATGTCGCCGTGGCCGGTGGTGGTGTGCAGCTCGAGCACCTCGGGAACGCTCGCCAAATGGGCGCGTACATCGGCCCCTTGCCCTTGCTTGATCTCCAGCGTGGCGAAGGCGGTCACCGGGTAGCCGAGAGCCGCCGGATCGACGTTCGGGCCGAAACCGCGGATGACTCCATTGGACTGAAGGCGGTCCAGCCGCGCCTGCACGGTCCCACGGGCCACACCGAGACGGCGGGACGCTTCGAGCACGCCGATCCTCGGCTCACGCGCGAGCAGCACGATGAGCCGGCCGTCCAGATGATCGATCGCCATGGCGTCTCCCGAATGGTCATCATGTACAGATAGCCCCGTCATGGTCCCTGATTGCTGTGCACATTGCCCAGCGGAAACACAAACTATTGCGCACCTTGTGGATCGGGTGGAGCCTGCCCATATGACTGAGACCATCGATCACACCCCGACCACCGCGCGTGAGGCCGACCCCTTCCCGGTGAAGGGAATGGACGCGGTCGTCTTCGCCGTCGGCAATGCCAAGCAGGCCGCGCACTACTACTCCACGGCCTTCGGCATGAAGCTCGTCGCCTACTCCGGACCGGAGAACGGCAGCCGCGAGACCGCGAGTTACGTCCTCACCAACGGCGCCGCCCGCTTTGTGCTGACCTCCGTGATCAAGCCCGCCACCGACTGGGGCCGCTTCCTCGCCGACCATGTCGCCGAGCATGGCGACGGCGTCGTCGACCTGGCCATCGAGGTGCCGGACGCGCGGGCCGCGTACGCGTACGCCACCGAGCACGGCGCCCACGGCATCACCGAGCCGTACGAGATCAAGGACGAGCACGGCACGGTGGTGCTGGCCGCGATCGCCACGTACGGCAAGACCCGGCACACCCTCGTCGACCGCTCCGGCTACGACGGCCCGTACCTGCCCGGCTTCGTCGCCGCCGACTCGATCGTCGAGCCGCCGGCCAAGCGCACCTTCCAGGCCATCGACCACTGCGTCGGCAATGTCGAGCTCGGCAGGATGAACGAGTGGGTGGCCTTCTACAACAAGGTCATGGGCTTCACCAACATGAAGGAGTTCGTGGGCGACGACATCGCCACCGAGTACTCCGCGCTCATGTCGAAGGTCGTCGCCGACGGCACGCTGAAGGTGAAGTTCCCGATCAACGAGCCGGCGATCGCGAAGAAGAAGTCGCAGATCGACGAGTATCTGGAGTTCTACGGCGGGGCCGGCGTCCAGCACATCGCGCTCGCCACGAACGACATCGTCGCGACCGTACGTTCCATGCGGGCGGCGGGAGTCGCGTTCCTGGACACCCCCGACTCGTACTACGACACGCTCGGCGAGTGGGCGGGCGAGACCCGGGTGCCCGTCGAGACGCTGCGCGAGCTGAAGATCCTCGTCGACCGTGACGAGGACGGCTATCTGCTGCAGATCTTCACCAAGCCGGTCCAGGACCGGCCGACCGTCTTCTTCGAGATGATTGAGCGGCACGGCTCGATGGGCTTCGGCAAGGGCAACTTCAAGGCGCTCTTCGAGGCGATCGAGCGTGAGCAGGAGAAGCGCGGAAACCTGTAACCGGGGCTCCGCCCCGAACCCCGCGCCTCAAACGCCGGAGAGGCTGGATTTTCGCCTCTCCGGCGTTTGAGGACATGCGGCCGAAGGCCGACAGTCCGCCGCAGGCGCGCCACGATCCGCCGGGCACCCCTACGCTGGACGTATGGCCAGGATCAATGACGTCGGCGGGATGCAAGGCTTCGGGCCCATCGACACCACCGACGACGCCGAGCCCTTCCACGCCGACTGGGAAGCCAGGGTCTTCGCCCTGAACCGCGCCCTCATCGTCGGAAAGGTCTTCAACCTCGACGAGTTCCGCGACGCGATCGAGTCCATGCCGCCCGCCGAATACCTCGCGGCCTCGTACTACGAGCGCTGGTTCCACGGCATCGTCAGCCTCCTGGAGCGCAAGGGCGTCATCGCGGCGGGTGAGCTCGATGACTGACGCGACCACCGACCGCTTCCCGCCGGGCGCGCGGGTGCGGACCGTGCACCACGATCCGCCGCACCACACCCGGCTGCCCCGCTACGCCCGCGGCAAGCACGGCACGGTCGTCGAGCCCGAGGGCCGCGCGCCGCTCGCCGACGTGCGCTCCCAGGGGCGCGAGGACGCCCCCGTCCAGCAGATCTACGCCGTACGGTTCGCCGCCCGGGAGCTGTGGGGCGACGGCGACCACCACGTCGTACTGGACCTGTTCGAGAGCTACTTGGAGGACGAACAGCCGTGACCGGGACCCACTCCGACGCCCTGATCTCCCGCCGCGTACGCCGCCTCGAGACGCTCCTGGAGGAGCGCGGCCTCGTCGCGGGCGCCGCGCTCGACGAAGCCCTCGACGCCTTCCTGAGCGGCGCCTCCCCGGCCAACGGGGCGCGGGTGACGGCCCGGGCCTGGGTCGACGCGGACTTCCGCGCCCGGCTGCTCGCCGACGGGACCGCGGCCGTCGCCGAACTCGGCCTGTCCTCGGGAGGAGTCCAGCCACAGCGGCTGCACGTCGTAGAGAACACCGAGCGCACGCACAACGTCATCGTCTGCACGCTCTGCTCCTGCTACCCGATCCGGCTGCTGGGCCCGTCCCCGAGCTGGTACAAGAGCGAGGCCTACCGCTCCCGGGTGGTCCGCGAACCCCGCGCCGTACTGGAGGAGTTCGGCCTGCGTCTGCCGTCCGACACGGAGATCACCGTCTGGGACTCCACCGCGGAAACCCGCTACATGGTCCTGCCCCGCCGCCCGGCCGGCACGGAGTCCCTGACGGAACCGGAACTGGCGGCACTGGTGACCCGCAACGCCCTGATCGGCACGGCGGCGGTCTAGCACGGGGCGCACAGGCGACTGCCCCGGCCAGGCAGGTGCCGGACTCGTCCGCCGACGGAGGTGAGGGAACGGCCCGCCGCGGGCGACCCGCCCGCATTGCGCCCGCGCCCCCGACCCGTACCCCCCCAGCGCGCCCGCCGCGTCAGTCCCGCACCGGCTTTGACGCCCCCGGGCTCGCCGGCGGCACCGTCCCGGCCTCCGCCGACGGCTTGCGCGGAGCCGGATTCGCCGACGGCTGCAGCTTCGGCGGCGACTGCTCCGGCGGCGCCGACTGCTCCGGCGAAGGCTGCTCCGGCGGCGCCGACTGCTCCGGCGAAGGCTGCTGCCCCGGCGGTGACTGCTCCGGCGAAGGCTGCTTCGCCCCGCCCGCAGCTGCCGATTCGTCCACCCCTGTCACGTCATTCGGCCCGCCCGGCGGCGGCTCCCCGAGCGCGTTCAGTGCGTCCTGCGCCACCGGGCCAAGCAGCGGTGAGAAGTACGGGTTGATCCGCAGTGCCTCCCCCAGGTGCCGCCGGGCCGCGCCGGACTGCTCCAGCGCCCGCTCGATCTCCCCCCGGTGGTACGCGAACAGTGCGCTCCGCAGCCCCTGTCCGGTCGCCCTCCTGGCGTACGGCAACGCCTCCTTCGCCCTGCCTGCCCGGTACAGCGCCCACCCCAGCGCGTCCGCGACGTACACGCTCCGGTGCTGCCGGACCCACTCGCCCGACAGCCGCCGTACGGCCGACTCCGGGTCCCCGTGGTCCGCCTCGAAGCGGCCGAGCACCAGCTCCTCGTTCACCCCGTCCTTCTCCGCCTCCGCCGCGCGGGCACGCAGTCGCCCGTACTCCGTGCTGGCATCCCCGTCCAGCCCCAGCGACTCGTACAACTCGCCCGCCTCCAGCGCGTATTCGGGCAGTGGCGCCAGCCCGAGGGCCGCCTGGTAGTCGCGGAAGGCCTCCTCCGTACGCCCCAGCGCCGCCAGCGCCCGTGCCCGCCCCGCCAGCGACGGATGGTGATCGCTCACGAACCGCAGCGCAGCGTCGTACTGCTCCAGCGCCTCCTGCGGTTCGCCGCGTTCCCAGGCCAGTTCGCCGAGCCGCTGCAGTGCGGCCGCCTTCTCCGCGGGTGCGTCGGCGGACTTGGCCGCGCTGTACGCCACCGACGCCGCGTCCTCGCGCCAGCCCCGCTCCCGCATGACCTGCGAGGCGAGCTCCAGCGTCTGCCCGCCCGAGTACAGCTTCTGGAGCTTGTCCAACGCCTTGCCGGCGGCCTTGTAGTCGCCGAGGCCGTTGTAGGCGTCGATCAGCACCGGATACACCGTCCACCGCTCCGGCTTCTGCTTCCTCGCGCGCTCGCCCCAGGTACGCGCCGCGCCGAAGTCGCGCCGGGCGTTGGCCAGCGCCGCGAGACCCACCAGCGCGTCGACGTTCCCCTCGTGGTCCGGGAGCACCTCCAGCGAGCGCTGCAGCGCGCTCTCCGCCCGCGAGTAGTACGTCGGGTCCGCCAGCTGCGTGCCCCGCTCCACATACGCCGACCCCAGCATCGCCCACGACTCCCCATCAAGGGGGTGGGCCCCCAGCCATTTCTCGCGGTCGCGGATGAGCGCGGTCAGATCGGGGAGGGAGGCGGGAGCGCCCGCGCCCACCGCGGCCATCGCCCGCGCGGCCGGTCCCGGCGCCGGCGGCGGGCCGTCCTCCCCCCAGCCCGGCGCGAGCATGACCACCCCGATGACCAGCGTCGCGCCGACGAGCGTGCCGACCGCGGCGTTCTTCATGGTTTCGCTCTTCATGGCGCTCACTGTGCGTCAGTAAGCAGTCGATACGAAGAACACACTCGGTAGTGCGAAGCGGAATGCAGACGGGTTCACACCGATGGCCCCTGGTGCGAGGCTTGCAGCATGGACGATCTTCTCGACCGGCTGCGTGCCGGTCTGCCCGCCGAGGCCCTGATCATCGACCCGGACATCACGGCCTCGTACGCGAACGACATGGCGAGCTTCTGCGAGGCGGGCACCCCCGCCGTCGTCGTCCTGCCGCGCACCGTGGAGCAGGTCCAGCACGTGATGCGCACCGCGACCGCGCTGCGGGTCCCCGTCGTCCCGCAGGGCGCCCGTACCGGGCTGTCCGGCGCCGCCAATGCCTCGGACGGCTGCATCGTGCTGTCCCTGACCAAGATGGACCGGATCCTGGAGATCAGCCCGGTCGACCGGATCGCGGTCGTCGAGCCGGGCGTCGTCAACGCCGTCCTCTCCCGTGCCGTCAACGAACACGGGCTCTACTACCCGCCCGACCCCTCCAGCTGGGAGATGTGCACCATCGGCGGGAACATCGGCACCGCGTCCGGCGGCCTGTGCTGCGTCAAGTACGGAGTGACCGCGGAGTACGTGCTCGGCCTGGACGTCGTCCTCGCCGACGGACGCCTGCTCACCACCGGCCGCCGCACCGCGAAGGGCGTCGCAGGCTACGACCTCACCCGGCTCTTCGTCGGCTCCGAAGGCAGCCTCGGCATCGTTGTCAAAGCTGTGCTCGCACTCCGGCCGCAGCCGCCGGCGCAGCTGGTCCTGGCCGCCGAGTTCGATTCCGCGGCGGCCGCCTGCGAGGCCGTCTGCGCGATCATGGAGCGCGGCCACACGCCCTCGCTCCTCGAGCTCATGGACCGTACGACCGTCCGGGCCGTCAACGCCATGGCGAACATGGGTCTGCCGGACACCACCGAGGCACTGCTCCTCGCCGCCTTCGACACCCCGGACCCGGCAGCCGATCTGGCCGCCGTCGGCGAGCTGTGCAGCGCGGCGGGCGCCACCGAGGTCGTCCCCGCGGACACCGTCGCCGAGTCCGAACTGCTCCTCCAGGCAAGGAGGTTGTCACTCACCGCCCTGGAGACCGTCAAATCGGCCACGATGATCGACGACGTCTGTGTGCCGCGCTCGAAGCTCGGCTCGATGATCGAGGGTACGGCGGCCATCGCCGAGAAGTACGGCCTCACCATCGGCGTCTGCGCGCACGCGGGCGACGGCAACACCCACCCCGTCGTCTGCTTCGACCACGCCGACCCGGACGAGTCCCGGCGCGCCCGCGAGTCCTTCGACGAGATCATGGCCCTCGGTCTGGCGCTCGACGGCACGATCACCGGAGAGCACGGCGTCGGCGTACTGAAAAAGGAGTGGCTGGCGCGCGAACTGGGCCCGGTGGGCGTGGAGATGCAGCGCGGCATCAAGCAGACCTTCGACCCGCTCGGCCTGCTCAACCCCGGCAAGATCTTCTGAGGCCGATGCGGCACCGATGCGGCACCGCTGTGGCACCGATGTGAGACCAGAGGCCTAAGGCCAATGCCCGATGGCCCGGGAACCGGCTCCCCGCATAGCGTGGAGACATCGATGAAAGTCGACGAAGGCCGATGCAGGCCGATGAAGGAGGAGCCGTGCCGGCACGTCTTGACCACACCATCGTCCACAGCCGCGACCGCTTCGCCGGCGCCCGTTTTCTCGCCGAACTGATCGGTGAGCCCGATCCCAAGCCCTTCGGCCCCTTCGCGAGCCTGCCGCTGGCGGGCGGCGTCACTCTCGACTATCTCGACGTACGGGAGCGCATCGTCTCCCAGCACCTCGCCTTCCTGGTCTCGGAGGAGGAGTTCGACGAGATCTTCGGCCGGATAACCGAGCGCGAACTCCCGTACTGGGCCGACCCGATGCACGACGAGCCGCAGCAGATCAATCACCACTACGGGGGCCGTGGGGTCTACATCGACGACCCCGATGGCCACTCCCTCGAGTTCCTTACGCATACGTACGTCACCTCCTAGGCACCTCCCAGGCCTCCTGGGCGCCTCCTAGGCATCGCCGTCCATGGACTCGTCCGAGGGCCGCAGGTCCCCCAGCCGCAGATCGTCGGCCGGGGTGGGCGCGAGCAGCTCGGCGAGGCCGTCGTCGATGCCGAGCTGTTCCGACTCGGAGCCGGGAGGAACCACCCGCAGTGTCCGCTCCAGCCACCCGGACACCGCCGCGGCGGACGCCTCGACGAGCGCGTCGCCGTCGGGGGAGCTGAGCGCCATCAGGACCACGCTGCGGCCCTCGACCTCGGTCGGCCGGATCCGGACATCTCCCTGCCCAGACGGGCGGAACACCCCTTCGACCAGCAGTTCGCGGGCGAAGTTCCACTTCACGGGGCTGTCGGAGCCGATGTGAAAGGCTATGTGCACGGCGTACGGGTCGTCAGTGCGGTAGGTCAGCCGGGCCGGGACGGGGATGCTGAGCTCGGGCGACAGCACCAGTCTGAGCTCCAGCTCGCGTTCCACCACGGTGTGCATGAGAGGGCTCTCCTTCCTTTTGCGAGGCCTTGTGAGCGGGCCGTGCAAGGAGAGAGCGCGTCGCACCGCGTCTATGACGCGACTTTCGGAAACAACTTTCTGTGGTGCATCCATGACCGGAAAGTAGTCGTTACGGCAGGACCGCCCCAAGGGCGCTCGAGGTTCTGATAGATGTGGAGCCTTGTATTGAGGCCTCGAGGAGATACGGGACCACGGTGATGAGCGCCCCAACACCGGCCACCGGAGACGGCAGCCCCACGCCCGGCTATTACCCGGACCCATCCATTCCTGGATATGTCCGGTACTGGAACGGTGCTTCCTGGGTGCCCGGTACGAGTCGGCCCGCGCCGGAGACGGGCGAGGCGATGCCCTCGGCGCCCGGCTCGACGGCGCCCGAGTTCGCGTCGGCCGGTCCGGCCGCGTCCGCGTACACCCCTGCCCCGATGGAGGAGACCGGCCCGGTCTTCCTCGACGAGGGGCCGGTCGACGAGCCGTCCCGCCCGGAGCCGGCCACCGCCTGGCAGGCGGACACCTCGCGCCAGGGCGGCTTCGGCGGCGAGCGCGACAGCCGCGTCTCGTGGGGCGGCGGCCAGGACCCCCGTACGCCGTCCCAGGGCGGCGCGTCCGGTGCACCCGGTTCGCCCCCCGACCCACGCCGGCCCGCCGATCCGACGGGCGGCGCCCTGCCCGGCGTTCGCTCGCTCGGGCCGTCGAACACCGGCGAGCCCCCGGTGGACGGTACGGTCGCGATCCGCGCACTGCGCCCCGGTGCGGCCAAGCGAGCGTCCGCCGGCCCGGGTGCCCCCGCCGCGGATCCCGCGTCAGCGGCTCCGGCGGGCGAGACACCGGCCGGCCTGCCCCAGCGCCCGCCTCAGGACGGTACGGGCGGGATCGCGGCACAGCGCCTCGGCGGCAGCGCGCCCACCCCCACCGCACCCGCGCAGCCGCAGGCCCCGGCCCAGCGTCAGCGGCAGCCGCAGACCTCAGAGCCCCAGCAACAGCTCCAGCCGCAGGTGCCCGCGCAGGCCCAGGCTCCCGTCACCAACGGCCCCGGCGGGGGCTCCGCCTCCTGGGCCCAGCAGGTCCACCGGCTCGCCGCCACCGCCGACGAGGGCGAGCCGCCCGTCGTGCCCTGGAAGCCCCCGGTCAACGACCCGTTCCTGCAGGCCGCGCAGGCTCAGGCCGCGGCCCGTCCCGCGTCGCTGGGCAAGCGGTTCGCGGCGCGACTGATCGACTTCGTGCTGCTCGGCGCGCTCGTCGGCGCCGTCGCCGTACCGGTCGTCTCCCAGGCGCGCGCCCATATCGACGAGAAGATCGAGGCGGCGAAGCAGTCGGGCGAGACGGTCACCGTCTGGCTCTTCGACGGCACCACCGCCGTTCACCTCGGGATCATCCTCGGCGCCCTGCTGGTCCTCGGCGTGCTGTACGAGGCACTGCCGACCGCCAAATGGGGCCGCACTCTCGGCAAGAAGCTCTGCGGCCTGACGGTCTGGGACATCGAGTCCCACGAGCCGCCGTCCTTCGGGGCCGCGCTGCGCCGCTGGCTGGTCTACGGAGTGCTCGGCGTCCTCGTCGTCGGGGTGTTCAATGTGCTCTGGTGCCTGTTCGACCGGCCGTGGCGGCAGTGCTGGCACGACAAGGCCGCACACACCTTTGTGACCGGCTGACCCGCCGCCCGAAGAATTCCCGGGAGGGTTCCCCCGAACGGCACGCGAGCCGTTGCGGGGGCCCTCGGGGCGGGGTGCACTGCCCCCATGAGCAACGACCAGCCGACGCCCGGCGAGCCGCCAGAGAACGACCCCTTCCGCAAGAGGCCGCAGGAACCCACGCCTCCGTCGGGCGGTGGTCAGGAACCCCCGCAAGGCCCCCCGCAAGGCCCGCCGTCGGACTCTCCGTACGGCTCCGGGCAGGGCGGCGGCTCGCCGTACGACGGTCCACCGGGCGGCGGCTCGCCGTACGGCGGCGGCCAGCCCCCTCCGCACGGTCCGAACGCCTACGGCGGCCAGTACGGAGGAGCGGACCCGCTCGCCGGGATGCCGCCGCTCGCGGACTTCGGCAGGCGGCTCCTGGCCCGTGTCATCGATGTGCTCATCGTCCTCGTGCCGCTGTTCCTGATCTCGCTGGCCTTCGGCGGCTGGGGCGGCACAACGAACGGCGGCGACAGCTGGGACGACTTCACCAACCAGGTGAACACCGGCAGGCAGTGGCTCTGGTCGCTGGTCTCCCTGATCGCGTACGTCGGCTACGACACCATCATGATCGCCAAGAGGAACGGTCAGACCGTCGGCAAGAGCCTGATGAAGATCCGGGTCGCGATGCTCAACGACGGCACCGTGCCGGACACCAGCTCTTCGCTGTTGCGCGCCGCGGTGCTCTGGGTGCCCGCGCTGGTCTGCTGCTTCTGCATCTGGTGGCTCGTCATCATCCTGACGATCCTGCTGGACAAGCCGTACAAACAGGGTCTGCACGACAAGGCGGGCAAGACGGTGGTGGTGTCAGCGGCGCAGTGAGTGCTCGCCGACCCTGGCCTCGGCGCCCGCATGCGCGCGGAGCGTGGACACACGCGTGGTGAGGCCGTCGGCGGAGGCGGCGGAGGTGGCCGAGGCGGGGTTGCCGGAGGCGGCGGCACGGTTCGTACGGACCGTGTACGTCGCCTTCGTCGTTCCGCGCAGAGTCCTGCTCATGGGCAGGGCGACCGCGACGACCAGACCGAGGGCCATCGAGGCGACGCCGATCACGCCGACGGCGACGCCATTGGTGGTACGGGTCAGCAGCAGCAGGGCGAGGGTCGAGAAGACGACGGTGGCTGAACCGTAGGCGAGTTGTGCGGCAGTCGGACGCGGCATGACGGTATCCGTCCTCGGGGCATTGGTCAGGGGGTGTCTCTCAGCGAGGTCGCACTGTCAACTGACTCTACGACGGTGGATGCCCTGGAGGAACCGGTAGTAAGCGTGACCTAACCCACGGTGCCGTTGCACGGGGGGCGCACGGAGTCATTTGGGCGCTCGACTGGCCGATTCGATGCGCCTGTTGTCCGGTTTGGGGATCGTCCGGATAGCGGAACTGTACTCCTGCATAGTGCAGTTGGTCTGTTCAAGTCAAGGACTGTCTTTTCTTCGGTAACTCCGGTCGAATGTCGTCACTTGTGACGCGACACCGCGCGCGGACGACCCCACATTCCGGTCCGCTGCGACGGGGCGCGGGGGAGGACACCATCAAGTGACCATCAAGCGACGGACGATCAGAGCGTCCGCGGTGATTGCGGCCCTGGCCGCGACCACCGCGTCGGCCTCGGCGTTCACCAGCGCTCAGGCCGACACTCCGAGGACCACGGATCCGGCCGCCATCGAGCGCCACGACCCGGAGCCGCAGAAGGGGCAGCCCGAGCACGACCTCGACGGCCCGTTCAGCAAGCAGCAGGACCAGCAGCGCCAAGCCGCGCTGGAACAGGTCATATCCGGCGACGCGACCGTGCAGAAGCGCGGCGCGTCCAAGGTCGTGAAGCTCGGCGACAAGAAGTACGTCGAGCTCGGCCGGGAGAAGACGGACAAGATCTTCACGATCCTGGTGGAGTTCGGCGACAAGGTCGACGACACCACGATGTTCGACCCGGACGGTCCGGACGGCCCCGAACCGCCCGTCAAGAAGTACGGCGGCACGCCCGGCCCGCTGCACAACAAGATCGCCCAGCCCGACCGTAAGAACGACAACTCCACGGCCTGGCAGGCGGACTACAACCGGCAGCACTTCCAGGACCTGTACTTCGGCACCGGCAAGGATGCGAAGGGCCGGCCGAAGGACTCGCTGAAGACCTACTACGAGAAGACCTCCTCGGGCCGCTACTCGGTCGACGGCGAGGTCGCCGACTGGGTCAAGGTCGACTACAACGAGGGCCGCTACGGCTCGAACTACTGCGGCGACACCAACTGCCCCAACGTCTGGGACACGGTCAAGGACGGCGTCACCGCCTGGGCCGCGGACCAGAAGGCGAAGGGCCGCACGGACGAGCAGATCAAGGCGGACCTGTCGAAGTACGACCAGTGGGACCGCTACGACTTCGACAACGACGGCAACTTCAACGAGCCCGACGGCTACATCGACCACTTCCAGATCGTCCACGCCGGTGAGGACGAGTCGGCGGGCGGCGGCGCCGAAGGCACCAACGCCCTGTGGGCGCACCGCTGGTACGCGTACGGCCAGGACGCCGGCAAGACCGGCCCGGCGAACAACAGGGCGGGCGGCACCCAGATCGGCTCCACCGGTATCTGGGTCGGCGACTACACCATGCAGCCCGAGAACGGCGGCCTCGGTGTCTTCGCCCACGAGTACGGCCACGACCTCGGTCTGCCCGACCACTACGACACCACGGGCAAGGGCGAGAACTCGACCGGCTTCTGGACCCTGATGTCGGCCGGCTCCTGGCTCGGCACCGGCAAGGACTCCATCGGCGACCTGCCGGGCGACATGAGCGCCTGGGACAAGCTGCAGCTGGGCTGGCTCAACTACACCAAGGGCAAGGCGGCGACGAAGTCCACCCACAAGCTGGGTGTGGCGGAGTACAACACCAAGCTGCCGCAGGCCCTCGTCGTCGAGCTGCCGAAGAAGCCGGTCACCACGACTGTCGTGAAGCCCGCCGAGGGCTCCAAGCAGTGGTGGAGCGACATGGGTGACGACCTCAAGAACACCCTGTCCCGCCCGGTCGACCTGACCGGCAAGTCCAAGGCGTCCCTGGAGCTTTCGGGCTGGTGGGACATTGAGGCCAACTACGACTACCTGTACGCCGAGGTGTCGACGGACGGCGGCGCCAACTGGACGCCGGTGGACGGTACGGCCGACGGCAAGCCGATCACCCGTGACGCGGGCGACAAGCCGGCGCTGACCGGTGTCTCGGGCGCTTACAAGAAGCTGGCGTACTCGCTGGACGCGTACGCGGGCAAGAAGGTCGACGTCCGCTTCCGCTACCAGACGGACGGCGGCGCGGGCGGCAAGGGCTTCGCGGCGGACGCGCTGAGCGTGGTGGCGGACGGTACGCCGCTGTTCACCGACAACGCCGAGGGTGACGACGCGGGCTGGACCTCGAAGGGCTTCTCGCGCATCGGTGAGTCCTTCACCAAGGAGTACGAGCAGTACTACCTGGCCGAGAACCGTCAGTACGTGTCGTACGACAAGACCCTCAAGGCCGGCCCGTACAACTTCGGTTTCAAGGCGCCGAAGGACGCGTGGGTCGAGCACTACCCGTACCAGAACGGCCTGGTGGTCTGGCTCTGGGACACCTCCCAGAAGGACAACAACACCAGCGCCCACCCGGGCCAGGGTCTTGTCCTTCCCGTGGACGCGCATGCGAAGCCGCTGAAGTGGGCGGACGGCACGCTGCTGCGGAACAAGATCCAGTCGTTCGACTCGGCGTTCAGCCTGCGGCCGACCGACGGCTTCACGCTGCACAAGGCGGACGTGGCGCTGCGGATCAAGCCGCAGGCGGGCAACCCGGTCTTCGACGACCGCAAGGGTGTGTACTGGTTCGCCGAGAACCCGACGGCGGGTGTGAAGGTAACTGACACCAACACCAAGATCTCGATCGTGAGCGAGCCGCTGAACGGCCAGACGATCACGGTCAAGGTTGGTCCGTCGGCCAAGTAATTGGTATCACTGCAGGTCAAGTCATGATCGGCCGTCGCCCTCTAGCGGGCGGCGGCCGATCGTGTTTAGGTGCGTCTACCAGATCCTTATTGACACGCCATCTCACGGGGGAGTGGGTCAGCATGCCCGGCGGAGGTTTCAGCAAGCTGCCGAACGGCAGTGTGGTGGTAGCGCTCAGCCTGCCCAGCCCGTCGGGCGACGGCGGTACGGTCCGCTTCCTGGTCCACGCCGCGAACCGTGCGAGGGCGTTGACGCGGCTGCGGAATCTGGGGCTGCGGGCGGTGTATCTGCGGGGCAATGCGGAGCCGCCGACACCGGACGAGATCACGGCGGTGCTGCACCACCCGGACGGCCTGCTGTGGCGGGCCAGCCCGGAGGACCACAAGGAGCTCTGGCACCCGATACGGGCGCTCCTCACCCCGCGCCGGTGGGGCTCCGCCCCGTCTCCGGCTCCGGCCCCGGCGCCTCAGGCGCCGACGAGGCTCACATTGGCCCCGCCCGACCCGGGGGTCCGCCCCGAACCCCGCTCCTCAATCGCCTGAGGGGCTCAGGTCCGGCCCTCCTGTCCGGGCCGGGCAAGGCGGCGTCTGCTGACGCCTGCGGCGGGCGCGTTTCCCCGGCCCGCCCCTTCCCGTAACGGAGGCAAGCCCCCATTTCCCCGTACGGCCCTCGGCCGTGTCCTCAATCGCCGGACGGGCTGGGTTTCCCCGTCCGGCGGGGCTGAACCTTTCAGCCCCGCCGGCGATTGAGGCGCGGGGTCCGGGGCGGAGCACCAGGTCAGAGCATCGGCTTGCCCGTGAGTTCCACGCCCGCCCCCCGCAGCTCCTCCAGCGCCCGCTCCGTCGTCGCCTCCGCGACCCCGGCCGTCAGGTCCAGCAGCACAGTCGTCGTGAAGCCCTCCCGGACCGCGTCCAGCGCCGTCGCCCGTACGCAGTGGTCCGTCGCGATGCCCACCACGTCGACTTCCGTCACCTCCCGCGCCCGCAGCCACTGCGCCAGCGTCGAGCCGTTCTCGTCCGAGCCCTCGAAGCCGCTGTACGCCGCCGCGTATCCGCCCTTGTCGAAGACCGCGTCGACCGCGCCCGACGCCACGGCCGGCGCGAAGTTCGGGTGGAAGCCCACGCCCTCCGTGCCGGCGACGCAGTGCGCCGGCCAGCTGTCGACGTAGTCCGGCTGCTCGGCGAAGTGGTCGCCCGGCTCGATGTGGTGGTCGCGGGAGGCGACCACATAGCGGTAGCCCGCCTGAGCCTGGCCTATCAGGTCGGTGATGGCCGCAGCGACATCCGCACCTCCCGCCACCGCGAGGCTGCCGCCTTCGCAGAAGTCGTTCTGAACGTCCACGACGATCAATGCGCGGTGCATGCGGGTGTCCTTCGATGGGGGAGATCGGTGGGCGGCGAGCGAATGTACTGAGCGTAGAGACTTCAACCGCCTTGCGGGAGGGGGCCCAAGGCTGCGTTCACACGTACTCCGTCGGGAGGACGGGCTCCCCCTTCGACAGCTGGAGCGCCGACATCGGCAGCCCCGCGAGCGCCGCGGTGTGCCTCTCGCGCGCCGTGTCCAGCGGCTCGCGGGCGACGATCTCGCCGCCCTTGACCAGCTCCACCAGCAACTGCCGGTCCACGAGCTCGGGCGGGACCGAGTGGAGGCCGATCACCTCGGCCTCGGCGACGCCGTGCGCGTCCACCCGGCGCGCGGCCCACTTGCGGCCGCCGATCGAGGACTTCGCGCCCAGGGACTTCTTCGCCACCGGCTCCAGCGACGCCTTGGGATCGGCGGACCGCGCGCGGGCGACCAGCTTGTAGACCATTGAGCAGGTGGGGTGCCCGCTGCCGGTGACCAGCTGCGTGCCCACGCCGTACGCGTCGACCGGCGCCGCGGCGAGTGAGGCGATGGCGTACTCGTCCAGGTCCGAGGTCACCACGATCTTGGTGTTGGTCGCGCCCAGCTCGTCCAGCTGCTGCCGCACCCGGTGCGCGACCAGCAGCAGGTCCCCGGAGTCGATGCGTACGGCCCCGAGCTCGGGGCCCGCGATCTCCACGGCGGTACGGACGGCCTCGGCCACGTCGTACGTGTCGACCAGCAGCGTCGTACCCCGTCCGAGCGAATCGACCTGCGCCCGGAAGGCGTCGCGCTCGCTGTCGTGCAGCAGTGTGAAGGCGTGCGCGCTGGTGCCGACCGTCGGGATGGCGTAACGGAAGCCCGCCGCCAGGTCCGAGGTGGAGCTGAAGCCGCCGACGTACGCGGCGCGCGCCGAGGCGACCGCGGCGAGCTCGTGCGTACGCCGTGCGCCCATCTCGATCAGTCGGCGCCCGGCCGCGGCCGTCGACATCCGCGAGGCCGCCGCGGCGATCGCCGAGTCGTGGTTGAGGATGGAAAGGATCACGGTCTCCAGCAGCACGCACTCGGCGAAGGAGCCCTCGACCCGCAGGATGGGCGAGCCCGGGAAGTACACCTCGCCCTCCGGGTAGCCCCAGATGTCGCCGCCGAAGCGGTACGAGGCGAGCCACTGGAGTGTGGGTTCGTCGACGATCCCCTGATCGCGCAGGAAGCTGATCACGCCCGCGTCGAAGCGGAAGTTCTCGACGGCGTCCAGCACCCGGCCGGTGCCCGCCACTACGCCGTAGCGCCGTCCGTCGGGCAGCCGGCGGGTGAAGACCTCGAAGACGGAGCGGCGGTCGGCGGTGCCGGACCTCAGCGCCGCCTGGAGCATCGTGAGCTCGTACTGATCGGTGAAGAGCGCCGTCGACGGCACATCCACCGGCAGCCCAAGGTCCGCAGCGTTCACAACGGTCAACCTCGCTCTTTCGTCGTGGGCCGCCGACCGGGTCGGTCCGCGGTCCGGCCCGCGGCGGACCGCTGTCGGATACAGCGCCCCGCGAGATGCCTCGACGAGGATGCTACCGCACATCTCGTCAGAGTGACGAGATGTAGGCCCCGTTTGTGCGATGAGCCCCCGCGGGTGGCAGCATGGACCGGGTGAGTGTTGCTCCCACAGAGATCGAACGCCCCGAGTCGGCGCAGGAGACCTTCGCCGTGCCCGAGCCCGACGTGCCGTGGGTGACGCTCGTCCACAATGACCCGGTCAATCTGATGAGCTACGTCACCTATGTCTTCCAGGCCTACTTCGGCTACTCCAAGGACAAGGCGCACAAGCTGATGCTCGACGTCCACCACAAGGGCCGGGCCGTCGTCTCCAGCGGCAGCCGCGAGGAGATGGAGCGTGACGTGCAGGCGATGCACGGCTACGGACTGTGGGCGACGCTCTCCCAGGACCGCAACTGATGGCCGGGCACTTCGAGCCCGTTCCGGGGGGCGGCGCGGCCGTCCCGCTCGACGAGGTCGAGATCTCGATCCTGCGCTCGCTCGCCGTACAGCTGCTGGAGCTCATCGGGCCCGGCGACGAGCCGGTCGACGGCGAGGACCCGCTGGCCGCGCTGTTCACCGAGGGGCCGAGTGAGCCGCCCACCGACCCGGCGCTCGCCCGCCTCTTCCCCGAGGCGTACGGCGGTCCTGACGCCGATGTCGAGGATGAGGAACTGCGTGCTGCCTCGGCCGAGTTCAGGCGCTTCACGGAGACGGATCTGCGCTCCCGCAAGCGCGATGACGCGGTCGCGGTCGTCCGCACCCTGGACTCGCTGACCGCCACCGGCGAGGGCGGTGCCGTACTCAAACTCACCCCCGACGACTGTCTGCACTGGCTCGGCGCGCTCAACGACCTGCGCCTCACCATCGGCACCCGGCTCGAGGTCGGCGACGAGGACGAGAGTGGCGAGCTCTACCGGCTGCCGGACTCCGACCCGCGCAAGCCGATGGTGATGGCGTATCTCTGGCTCGGGGCGCTCCAGGAGACGCTCGTCGAGACCCTGATGGCCTGACGTCGACGCCTGGGATGTCCGACACTCGGACGTCCCGAGTTGTTCGCTCAACGGACACTCAAATCCGGATAACGATCACGTCACCACATCGGCATGGTTTGTAGTGCCCATGGATCTTTGTCCGCTTCTTCCTGTGGCGTGTGCCACAGCCACCTCGGCCGATCAGTGTTGCGGCCGTGATAAATCTTCACGACCACCAGGGGGCGCCACCCATGCCCCCGGGGGGCGCTGGGCCGGCTGATCGCCGGTGGCACTCCATTCACATCCGGGGGGATCAGGACGTGATCCGCAGTCGCGCGGCAGATGCAGCGGACGCGGATCAGCATGGAGAAAGGGCGCATCACCATGACCTCGGTGCAGGTCGACAAGCACGACGGCAATGAGGCCGCGGGGTCCGCGACAGGCGCGGACGAGGGCTACCAGCGCGGACTGGGTGCCCGGCAGATCCAGATGATCGCGATCGGCGGCGCCATCGGCACCGGCCTCTTCCTCGGCGCGGGCAAGGCCATCTCGAAGGCCGGACCCAGCCTCATCCTGGCCTATGCCATCGCGGGCCTGGTCATCTTCTTCATCATGCGGGCGCTGGGCGAACTGCTCATGTACCGCCCCGTCTCGGGTTCCTTCTCCGAGTACGCCCGTGAGTTCGTCGGCCCGTTCGCGGGGTTCGTCACCGGTTGGACGTACTGGCTCTTCTGGGTCGTCACCGGCATCACCGAGGTCAGTGCGGCCGCCCAGTACATGACGTTCTGGTGGGACATCCCGCAATGGATCTCCGCGCTCGTCTTCACGACCATCCTGTACGCGGTGAACCTGATCTCCGTGAAGCTCTTCGGTGAGCTGGAGTTCTGGTTCTCGATGGTCAAGGTCACGGCCATCATCGGCATGATCCTCATCTGCGCCGGCATTCTCACGCTCGGCTTCTCCGACGCCGGTGACACCGCGTCCGTCACGCACCTCTGGGCCGACGGCGGCTTCTTCCCCAAGGGCATCGGCGGCACGCTGATGACCCTGCAGATCGTGATGTTCGCCTTCCTCGCGGTCGAGCTGGTCGGCGTCACCGCCGGCGAGTCCAAGGACCCGGAGAAGACGCTGCCCAAGGCGATCAACACCGTGCCGTGGCGTATCGCCGTCTTCTACGTCGGCGCGTTGATCATGATCCTTTCGGTGGTGCCCTGGGACGAGTTCCAGCCGGGTGTCTCGCCGTTCGTGGCCGCCTTCCAGAAGATGGGCCTCGGTGTCGGCGCCGCCGTCGTCAACTTCGTCGTGCTGACCGCGGCCCTGTCCTCCTGCAACTCCGGTATGTACTCCACCGGCCGGATGCTGCGCGACCTCGCGCTCAACGGCCAGGGCCCGAAGTTCTTCACCAAGCTCACGAAGAGCGGCACTCCGCTGGTCGGTACCACCGTCTCCGCGGGGCTGATGCTGGTCGGCGTCTGGATCAACTACCAGTGGCCCGGCGACGCGTTCAACTACGTCGTCTCCTTCGCCACGATCTCCGGCATGTGGGCCTGGATCATGATCCTGGTCTGCCAGATCCGCTACCGCGCCAAGGCCGACCGCGGCGAGCTGCCGGAGTCCACCTTCAAGGCGCCCGGCGCCCCGTGGACCAGCTGGTTCGCGCTGCTCTTCATCATCATGGTCATCGTGATGATGGGCGTCGACAAGGACGCGCGGATCTCGCTGTACTGCGCGCCGCTGTGGGCCCTGATCCTCGGTGTCTCGTATCTGGTGCTGAAGCAGCGCAACCCCGAGGGCGCGGCCTTCATCAAGCGCTGAGGCCCCTGAGCCGGCGCTCGATGCCCCTGGGCCTCTGACCGGCAGCCTCTGACTGGCGTCCAGCATTCGGGCCCACCCGTACCACTCTTCGGTACGGGTGGGCCCTTCTGATTATCCTGATCCGCATGCTGACCCTCACCGAGGCCCTGTACGACCAGATCGTCGCGCACGCCCGCGCCGACCACCCCGACGAGGCATGCGGCATGGTCGCGGGCCCGGAGGGCACCGGCCGCCCCGAGCGCTTCATCCCGATGCTGAACGCGGCCCGCTCGCCCACGTTCTACGAGTTCGACTCGGCGGACCTGCTGAAGCTCTACCGGGAGCTGGACGACCGCGACGAGGAGCCGGTGATCATCTACCACTCGCACACCGCGACCGAGGCCTACCCCTCCCGTACGGACATCAGCTACGCGAACGAGCCGGGTGCCCACTATGTCCTGGTCTCCACCGCCGACGTCGATGAAGCGGGCCCGTTCCAGTTCCGCTCGTTCCGCATCGTGGACGGCGTGGTGACGGAGGAAGAGGTGCAGGTCGTAGCGGCGTACTGAGCGCCGGCCCGGTCCCCTGTACGCCTCCGGTGGCCCTCGCGGCCCATATGCTGAGCGCTTTCCGTCCATCATGCGAGATCACATTCCGGGACCCGGACAGGGAATCGATACGATGACCGCATGGTTCCCCATGACGTGAGCGACAGGACGCCGAGCACTGTGCTGCTCGTGGCGCGGCTGCACGTCGACCTGTGCCGTCTCGCCAGCGCGATGTGTACGGGCCGCGCCGCGTACTGACGTTCAGACACGGCTCTACGGGCCGAGCGCACCCACAGCACCACCCCTCGAGCGGGGGGCGGAGCCGCGCGCCCCTTGTGTCACACCCGCACCCCCGCCACTCTCCCGACAGGAGCCCACGCCATGGCCATCGAGGTCCGCATCCCGACCATCCTCCGCACCTACACCGGCGGCGCCAAGGCCGTCGAGGGCAGCGGTGACACGCTCGCCGAGCTCTTCGCCGACCTCGAGTCCCGCCACAACGGCATCCAGGAGCGCATCGTCGACGGCGACCAGCTGCGCCGCTTTGTGAACGTGTACCTCAACGACGAGGACGTCCGCTTCCTCGACGGCATCTCCACCAAGCTCGCCGACGGCGACAGCGTCACGATCCTCCCGGCCGTCGCCGGTGGCATGCGCTGATGCGTTACGACTCTCCGCTGGCGGCGGTCGGCAACACACCGCTGGTCCGCCTCCCGCGGCTGTCCCCGTCCGGTGACGTCCGCATCTGGGCCAAACTCGAGGACCGCAACCCGACCGGCTCGATCAAGGACCGCCCGGCGCTCCACATGATCGAACAGGCGGAGAAGGACGGGCGCCTGACGCCGGGCTGCACGATCCTGGAGCCCACCAGCGGCAACACCGGCATCTCGCTGGCCATGGCGGCGAAGCTCAAGGGCTACCGCATGGTGTGCGTGATGCCGGAGAACACGAGCGAGGAGCGCCGGCAGCTGCTTGCCATGTGGGGCGCGGAGATCATCCCGTCGCCTGCGGCGGGCGGCTCCAACACGGCGGTACGCGTGGCCAAGGAGCTGGCGGCCGAGCATCCGGACTGGGTGATGCTGTACCAGTACGGCAACCCGGACAACGCGGGCGCGCACTACGCCACGACGGGCCCGGAGATTCTCGCGGACCTCCCGTCGATCACCCACTTCGTGGCGGGCCTGGGCACGACGGGCACGCTGATGGGCGTCGGCCGCTACCTGCGCGAACACGTCCCGGGCATCCGCATCGTGGCGGCGGAGCCGCGCTACGACGACCTGGTCTACGGCCTGCGCAACCTGGACGAGGGCTTCGTCCCCGAGCTGTACGACGCCTCGGTCCTGACCAGCCGCTTCTCGGTCGGCTCGGCGGACGCGGTCACCCGTACCCGTGAACTCCTCCAGCAGGAGGGCATTTTCGCGGGCGTCTCGACGGGAGCGGCGCTGCACGCGGCGATCGGCGTCGGCAAGAAGGCGGTGGCGGCGGGCGAGCCGGCGGACATCGTCTTCGTGGTCGCGGACGGCGGCTGGAAGTACCTGTCGACGGGGGTCTACACGGCGGAGACGACGGAAGCGGCGATCGAGACGCTGCAGGGCCAGCTCTGGGCGTAGCGGCGTGGCGGGTGCGGGTGCCCCGCCGGGGGAGCGGCACCTATGCGCCGTGCGGCGGGCGCGGGCGTGGGGGCGTCAGCCTCCACGTTCCCTCTTCCCCGAGCCCCGGCGGGAAGCTCCCTCCGCCCGGGCGAGGAGTCCCTTGCACGGCGGGCACGCCCCGGGTCACGCAGCCAGGTGCCGGACCTGGTCCCATATATTCGGGTCCACCATCCCGACCCGTCGCCTGAAGTCCCAGACCCCCAGCTCCCGCAGCTCGTCCGTCTCCAGAAAGCTCGCCCGGCCGCGCGCGTTGCGCACCGTGCCCGGTGGCAGTGAGATCACGCCCGGCCGCTCGTCGTGGTACTTGCTGGTGATCTTCGCGACCTGGACCGTCTCGCCCCGTACCGAGAGCACCAGACACGGCCGGTCCTTCGACCCGGGCCCGTCCTCGTACGGCACGTTCGCCCACCAGATCTCGCCCGGCTGCGGTCGCCGCTTCGGCCCGCGCCGGGGGCCCGTCGGCCGGCCCGGCGGGCGGGCGCGTCCCCCCGGGCGGCGGCCCGCGCTGTGGCCCCGCCCGTCCCTCACCGCAGCGACCAGCGCGATCACCACCACGGCGAGCACCGCGAGCCACCACGACGTGTCCATACCCCCAGACGTTACCGGCGCACCGCCCCCCGCGCGCGCCCCCGTCCCACGTCCCCCCGGACCGGGCGCCCCCGGAAGCGGTGAAGGAAACCATCCACCGGACGGCAACCGACAACGCCCCCGGCCCACCTCGACCACATGACCGGGCGCCCCCGGAAGCGGTGGAGGAAACCATCCACC